>JBAYYI010000004.1:0-60713 GCA_041673165.1 Bacteroidales bacterium | reverse complement strand
TAATGGTTTCTGGGCTTTTAACAAACAAGAAGAACTACCTTGCAAAGGATTATCGATAACTCTTTTGGCTTATATGGAAGATGTTACAGAAAAGGTTTTGGAAGGTATTACAGATAAACTATCAGAAAATGAAAGAAAGGCACTAATAAATGCAAATATTAAAATAATTATTGCAGATGTAACGAAAGATACCCACTATAAGGCAGAGATTAAACCTTTCTACTATGGCAATCAATACTTCCTTTATGTTAATGAAGTATTTACAGATGTTAGACTTGTTGGGGCGCCACCCTCAAACATAGGTAAGTTTGGAGGAGATACAGATAATTGGATGTGGCCTCGACATACTGGTGACTTTTCAATGTTTAGAGTTTATGCAAGCAAGGATAATAAGCCAGCAGACTACTCTAAAGACAATATTCCTTTTACTCCAAAGAAGTTTCTAAAGATTAACTTGAAGGGATTAAACGAAGGAGACTTTACTTTTGTTTTTGGATATCCTGGAACAACAGAACAATTCCTAACCTCTCACGCTGTTGATAGAGTTGCTAACTATGAAGACCCTGCAAGAATAAAACTTCGTAGAGAAAGACTTGATGTTTATGATGATGCAATGAACCAAAGCCCAGAACAAAGACTTCGTTATGCTGCAGGAGTTGCAGGAATTGCTAATGGATGGAAGAAATGGATGGGAGAAGTGAAGGGTTTAAAGAGAATGAATTCTGTTCAGAGGAAGATAGACTTTGAGAATCATTTTAATGTATGGGCAAACACTACACAGCAAAGAAAAGAAACTTATGGAGGCTTAATAGGGAGTTTTGAGAAGCTTTACAAAGAGAAATCTAATCTTGAAATGTCCTATCTCTATTTAGTAGAAGCTGTTTTGACATCAGACCTAATGAAAAATGGGCGTAGTATTCTACCTATTATTGATAAGGGGGAAAAAGGGACTATGAGTAAGGATGCAATTCAAAAAGAAGCAGATAAAGTTCTTGAAAGGCTTAACATATATTTTGAAAATGATTATTCAAAACATAAGCTTGTTGATAAGACTATCTTTGTTGATGTTATGACTACTTACTATGAAGACTTTGCTAAAACAAATTCTCTATGGGTAAAAGAAAAGGTTGATAATAGCTTTAAGGGTATTGCTAGGAATTACTTTGCCTATGTTTATGAAAACTCTTTCCTTTCAAACCAAAAGGCATCAAAGAAGATGTTGAAGAAGTTTAAGACTAAGAATGTCTTATCAGACCCAGCAATTGAACTACTTTCAGCCGTTTGGGGTGAAGTTATTGGAAAAGATATTCCTAATTTGAGTGAGATAGATTTGAAGATAGATAGTCTTTATAGATTATATGTAGTAGGTATTATGGAAATGAATTCAGGAAAAGACTTCTATCCAGATGCAAACTTAACTCTAAGGGTTGCTTATGGAAACATTAAGCCATATAATCCAAGAGATGGAGTGAATTATCTAACTCATACAACATTGAAAGGGATTATGGAAAAAGAAAATCCAGATATCTACGATTATGTTGTTGAAAAGAAGCTTAAAGAATTATACAATACCAAAGACTATGGACGTTATGCAAATGCTGATGGTGAGGTTTCGGTTGCTTTTATAGCTTCTAACCACACAACAGGGGGCAATTCAGGCTCTCCAGTCTTAGATGCTAATGGTAATTTGGTGGGAATAAACTTCGATAGGAACTGGGAAGGAACAATGAGTGATATTATGTATGACCCAGACCAGTGTAGGAATATTTCAATTGATATTCGTTACTGCCTATTTATTATTGATAAATTTGCAGGAGCTAAAAACCTAATTAAAGAGATGACTATCGTTGAATAGTTATTAAAAAAGGATTAAAACATATATAAAAGAAGATGAAAATATCTTATAACTGGCTTAAAGATTACGTGCCAACAAATCTTAGTGTTGAAAAAGTATCGGACTTACTAACCTTTTGTGGACTTGAAGTTGACTCTGTTGAACTTGTTGAAACAATAAAAGGAGGCTTAAATAACTTTCTTGTAGGGGAGGTTCTGACTTGTGAAAATCATCCTGAATCGGATCATCTCCACTTAACAACTGTTGATGTTGGTTCTGGAACTCCATTAAATATTGTTTGTGGAGCTCATAATGTTGCAAAGGGACAGAAAGTTATTGTTGCAACAATAGGGGCTAAGGTTTACTCTTCCGATGACGAGTACTTTGCTATAAAGAAATCTAAGCTTAGAGGATATGTTAGTGAGGGGATGATTTGTTCTGAGAAGGAGCTTCAAATAAATGATAATCATGATGGAATTATGGTTATTGAAGAAGAAGCTAAGGTTGGAACACCAGCAAAAGAATATTTAAAGATACCAGAAGACTATGTTTTTGAAATAGGACTTACACCTAACCGTTCCGATGCAACATCACATATAGGAGTTGGCAGAGATTTAGTTGCACTTATTCAAACCCAGTTAAAAGAAGATATAGACCTTATCTTACCAAATGTAGATGCATTTAAGGTTGATAAGGATGAAGTAAAAGTTGAAATAATTACTGATTCAACAATCTGCCCACGCTACAGCGGAATAACAATTTCAAATATTGAAGTAAAGGATTCTCCTGAGTGGTTAGCAAATCGCTTAAAACTAATAGGACTAAGACCAATCAATAATATTGTTGATATAACTAATTATGTATTATTTGAACTTGGTCAACCACTTCATGCCTTTGATTTAGATAAGATAAAGGATGGAAAGATTGAAGTGAAGACTCTTGCTAAGGGAACGAAATTCACCACTCTTGATGGAGTTGAAAGGGAATTAAGCGGCAAGGAGATAATGATTTGTAATAATGATGAGCCGATGTGCATGGGTGGAATATATGGAGGAATGGACTTTGGAGTTACAAAAGAAACAAAGAGTATATTCCTTGAAAGTGCATATTTCAATCCTGTTACTATTCGCAAGGCTTCCAAACACCATGGCTTAAAGACTGATGCTTCATTTCGCTATGAAAGAGGAACAGATCCTAATATTACAATCTATGCTCTAAAGCGTGCAGCTCTACTAATAAAAGAATTAGCATCAGGAGAGATTTCTTCAAATATTATAGATATATATCCAAACGTTATAAAGCAAGCAGAGATAGATGTTAACTATGAAAGGATATACTCTCTTATTGGCAAAAGAATAGAAACTCAAATAATAAAGACAATACTTATAGCCTTAAACATTTCCATTATTAGTGAAAATGAAGAAGGAATAAGGGTAAGTGTTCCGACTAATAAGGTTGATGTTCTAAGAGAATGTGATATTGTTGAAGAGATACTAAGGATTTACGGATACGACAATATTGAAGTCTCATCAGATATAAAGAGTTGTCTTACTTACCAAAAGAAACCTAATACAGAAAAGGTGCAAAACCTTATTTCTGATTATCTTGCTTCAAGCGGATTTAACGAAATAATGAATAATTCTCTAACTAAGACTTCTTACTATGAGAATAATCAAGACTTCCCAATTGGGAAATCGGTTAATATTTTAAATGCTCTTAGTAAGGATTTAGGTCTAATGAGGCAGACTCTTCTTTTTGGAGGTTTAGAAACTCTATCATATAATATTAACCGTAAGGTAAGCAATATTAAGGCTTTTGAGTTTGGTAACTGCTATAATAAAAACATTGAAGGGTTTGAAAGCGACAATATAGTAAAACGCTATAATGAAGAAAAGCATCTTCTAATCCTAACAACAGGTGAAACATCAGAGGAAAGCTGGCAAAAAAGAGAGAAAGAAACTGACTTCTATTATCTTAAGAATATTGCAATGAATATCTTCCAAAGACTAAGGATAGATGCATCAAGATTTGTTTTAGTTGAATCTTCTCTATCCTGCATTGAAGGTTTGGAATATGTTAATAGAGATAGCAAAAAGACTATTCTAAGTTTTGGAAAGCTAAGTAAGAAAGTTGGGAAAGACTTTGATATTAAACAAGATGTATATGTTGCTGACTTCAATTGGGATTTAATTATTAAGTCTCTTAATACAAAAGATATTAAATATGAAGAGGTTTCTAAGTTCCCTGAAGTTAAGAGAGATTTAGCTTTGGTATTAGATAAGAATATTAGCTTCTCTGATATTGAAACACTTGCTTACCAGTTAGAAAGAAAGAATCTTCAAAGGAATATTTCATTATTTGATGTCTATGAGGGGGATAAACTTCCTGAGGGTAAGAAACAATATGCACTAAGTTTTACTCTTGAAGATAAAGAAAAAACCTTAACAGATAAGCAGATTGATTCAATAATGCAAAAGCTATTAAGAGGATTTGAAGATAAGTTAGGAGCTAAACTAAGAGGATAATAAAAAGAAAATAATACTATAATAATTAAATGAGGAAAGAACAACCCTTAGCCCAGTATGACATTAAGGTGCTACTTGCTCTTGTGAAGGCATTGCAAGGGGATAAGGTTTTCTTTAAGTTTTTGGCTGAGAATGGATACCTTGAACTTGCAGCTTGGTCAAACTGTGTGAGGGGAGATATTGAGGCATTAAAATGGCTTTTCAACAATGAATACCCAACTCTTGCCGTTCTTAGTAACGCAATTGACGGAGAGAAGAATGCTGTTAAGTGGATTGAACATACGAAAGACGAGTTCTTGATTCATTTCGCAGCAGCTTGCAGAGGGGATCAAAAGAGTTTTATGTGGTTTAAGGCAAAGGAGCTTCAAGTCTTTATTTATATGATAACAGAAATTAGAGAAGTATTAAAGGTTCAGGTAAAGGATAGTATTTTTTGGTATAGATGGAAATGGTAAATTATGATTAAAGAAAAGTTTTATAGATCAGGATATTTTAATGACACAATAAGTAGTACTATATTATTTATTGTGGCTTACATATTTGTACTATATGTTTCTTTGTTCTCAACTGCCTTTATATCTTTCACCAACCAGATAACAATCCCTATTGGTATTGATAGGATTGATTTTGAAAGAGCAACCTCTTCCAGTGATGCTGTTTGGGAATCTTCAGAAAACGTTTTTACAATCTTTTCCTTCTCTCCCTTAGTAGTCTTTATACTTGGACTTTTAGCAGTAATAGCAACTAAGAAGACCCAGAACAAAACACTTGGAGCCCTTCTCTTTTGGATTATATTTCACTCTATTATTAGATTGTTTGGTGACTTCCTATTTGGACATGTATTCAACCTCTGGGGCCCTAACCTTGTGTCTGACTTTATGGGAATAACATATCCAAACTTCTATTTAAAACTAATCTTAGTAGTATTATCTTTGATTGGAATTATGAGCATTCCACTACTTCTCACTCCTCTCATTTCCCCATTCTTCAACCCAATGGCTAATAGAGCAAAAGAAGGAGTTAGGATTAACTTTATCTATCCTTCATTAATTGGTGTTGCTTTCCTTTTTTTATGGATTTGTCCTTCTTTCTATATAAATGAAGTCTCCATCCTTATTGCCTCAATACTAAGCTTATTATTCTTCTCGAATTATGTTGTTAATAAATATAAATTCATTTCCTTTTCAACAGAGTATGTAGATAATGATAGGTTTAATATTAAATTCGGATATATCTTACTAATCATCACAAGCATAATCCTTATAACAATAAAAGCTATCCTAAGTAGTGGAATAGTTCTAAGAAGTTCTGGTTATAGGAGAGATCAACTTGATGGTATTTTTTACTCATCTCTAATTGGAGTTTTGGTTCTTTTCTTCTTGTCTTTAATCGTCTATTCTATTTATTCAAAGAGAAAGGAAAGAGAGAAATTTGATCAAGAGAAAACAGACACTCTTGATAATATCGAACAAGAAACAATGGATCTAAGTATGTTAGAAGGAACTAAATGGAGCAATATAGGCGAAAATATTAAGAAAGCCCAAAGCCTAGAGGATAATAGAGAAGAAGAATAGAATCTTAAAACCTCTTTCTATTTTTTTTGCTTAAAGAAAATGAAATCAAAAAGCAAGATAATGAGAATTGTAGATATAGAACTAAGAACAATTCTTAATAGAGTTCTGAATATCTCCACAAAACTAAATATCTCAAAAGTAAAATAGAAGAAGTGGTGTATGAAAACTAATATTGCCAAATAAGGCAGGAAGTTAGATAAACCCATTTCGGCAATTGAAGGCCTAAGGTTCGATTCAATCTCTTTCCCAGAGAAGAAAACATTAATAAATATGGGTCTAATAAAACCAATAAAGGTTAGGACAGCACAGTGAAGACCAATATATCCTGAAAACATATCCACAACAAAACCCATAGAGAAAGAAAGCATAAGGACAGCCCACTTAGGAGTGTTTGTTGGTAGCATAAGAATAAACCAAACATAAATGAGTGGATTGATATAACCAACAAAGTGCATACCATTAAGAACGAAGACCTGAAAGGCTGCAATTAAGATAAAATGTAAAAACCCAAGTAAAATATCCTTATTCATTCTTTATATCTTTTGTTAGTTTTTCCTGTTCCTCCTTAAAGAAGTTCTTCACAATATAAACATATTCTAACTTATTATAATCGACCGAGAACTTAATATCCACAACATAGAAACCAGTACCCTTATCTTTGTCAAATGTAGTTATCTTTCCAACCTTAATACCCTCTGGAAAGTCTTGAGAGAAACCGCTTGTTATAATAGTGTCGCCAACCTTTAAAGGAATTGAAGAA
The DNA here is from genome assembly GCA_041673165.1 of Bacteroidales bacterium. Classification (GTDB taxonomy): domain Bacteria; phylum Bacteroidota; class Bacteroidia; order Bacteroidales; family P3; genus UBA10566. Next base: position 54,020 of record JBAYYI010000004.1, on the reverse strand, counting down.
GGAATATCAATAAGCTTACCTTTTGAATAATCGACACCATCCCAAACCAAAGTACCTGAAATCTTTGTTCTTGCATTCTTAATATTTGGACGAGAGTCTTGATGCAGGACACTCATAACCAGTGAAAAGTTCTGAGAAACATTAATAATTACCCCAACAATACCATCAGGACTAATAACTCCCATGTTTTTCTTAACCCCATGCAAAGTCCCCTTATTTAAGATAAAATAGTTATTCCTCTTATTAATAGTTTTTTGAATAACCTTAGCATCAATATACTCATACTGTTGCTTATATATAGTGTCATTATATTGGAAAGCCCTATGCTGATACTTCACATAAGAGCTTTCAATCCTACTCCTAAGCATTGCATTTTCCCTAACAAGCGATTCATTTGAAGAACCTAAGGTAAAATAATGTGATATATTCTGAGTATGATTACTAACATTTCCGACAGTTTCATTCGCAAAAGCAGTGATAACGGAGCCTTGGTAGTAAGAGTTCTGACTAATAATATAAATAGCCAGCCCCTCAAGTAATATGAAGAGGAAAATATAATAATACCTTTTTAGAAACCGAATAAGATTGCGCATGTAAACCTTCTTTAATCTGCAAAAATAGGAAGAAATTTTGTCATAAATAAAAAAAGTATTATTTTTGCCTTAAATAAATCATAAAAACCAAACAAACATGAAGAAAATCATTTTATCATTAATGCTATTAACCCCATTCTTTTTTTCAAGTTGTGAAGACGTAAAAGAATTAACAGGGTCAATGGAATTTACAATAGACAAAGAATCTTATAGTTTCCCAGTAGCGACATTTGTTAAAGATGGTGATAAAACAATAATTACCTCATCAGAATTAACTAATACTGCAACAATAACTTTTAAAGGAAAAACAACCCAAACCTATCCATTAGGAATTGGCGCTGACTTAATAGAAGCAATACTAAACATAAACAAACTTGATAAAGCAGAAAACGTTTTCATCTATTTCCCAACAGGAGGACTTGATGATTCATTTATCTCTTTATATGGAACCCTTCAAATCACAGAATACACAAGCAAGACAATTGTTGGAACTTTCACCGGATTTGGAATAACAGCAAAACAAGCAAGAGAAGGAGTAGAAGAGATTATTACGAACGAAAAGAAAGCTTTTACAGGAAAATTTACAGCAAAAGCAGTTAACTAAGAAATTTAAGCAAAACTTAATCATATCAAAAGAGCTAAGCATTTATTTGTTTAGCTCTTTTTCTTTTAATAAAACTATTCTCAAAAGACTAAATCAATACATAAAAATCTAAACCAAAACCAAGATAAATGAAAGGTGAAAGGTTAGGAAAATGAAACGCTGTTTTAGGAAATCCTTTCTTTGTTTTAGAAAATTATTATGGCGTTTTAATTTTTTGTTTCTTTGATTCATTTTTCAGGGTATTTGTTTTGGGTTTATTAGAAATTATATGGGGTGATTTATAATATTATTGGGGTTTTGGCGTATTTATATAAAGGTTTAAGAAAGTAATCTATAATATTTTATATAGGGTTATGGAAAGAAATAATAGTGATAATGTGATTTTGGAAATTGGTAATATTGGCTTTCATTGGACTATGGAAGATCCTTTTATTTTTTGTGCTCATCATAAGGATGCTTTCCCTGTTGGCAATATGAATATGGGTCCTAATGTTTCGCTTGAGGGTAGGAATATTGGTAGTGATTTCTCTGGTAAGGATGGGTTTAGTATGTATCATGGCGATATTGTGCCTGGTTTTCCTGAGCATCCGCATAGGGGTTTTGAGACTGTGACTATTGTTCTTGAGGGTGTTGTTGATCACTTCGATTCTAAGGGGGCTTATGGTCGTTATGCTGATGGTGATGTTCAGTGGTTAACAACAGGAAAGGGTTGTCAGCACTGCGAAATGTTCCCTCTTATTAATCAAGATAAGGAAAATCCTTTGGAGCTCTTTCAAGTTTGGTTGAATTTGCCTAAGAAAGATAAATTTGTTGAGCCTAACTATAAAATGCTTTGGAGAGAGGATATTCCGATTTTTGATATAGTGGACGAGAATAATAATAGGGCAAATATAAGATTGATTGCAGGGAGTTTTTTTGGGAGAAAAGCTTTAGAGCCTACTCCAAACTCTTGGGCAAATGATGAAAGAAATAGAGTTGGTATTGTGATTATCAGGATGGAGCCTAATTCAAAGATAACAATAGAGAAGGGAACTAAGACTATGTCGAGGAATCTTTATTTTTATAAGGGAGAAGGAAAGATTAAGATAGGAGATACTGATATTTCCTCTTCAAATCGTATTAGACTTGATGCTGAAAAGGAATTTGAAATACAAAACTTAGATAAGACTTCCTATATATTATTACTTGAGGGTGAAAGAATTGATGAGCCTATTGTTCAACAAGGACCTTTTGTTATGAATAGTGAAGAGGAAATCTATAATGCTATTAAAGATTTTAGACAAACTCAATTTGGAGGTTGGAAATGGGATAGACCAGATCCTGTTAATGATATAAATACTGGTCGTTTTGCTCGTTATGATGACGGGAAAGAAGAAGTTAAATTTTAAAAATAGGAGGCAATATGAATGAATTAAAAATAGTGCATGATGAAGAAGCAGGTTCTTTTTTATTAATGCTAGATGATAAACAGGTTGGTAAGATTGATTTTAATCTTAGGGGTAATAGGATGAGAATACCTCATACAGAAGTTGATAAAGAGCAAACAGGGAAAGGTTATGCAAAATTGCTTGTTGACCATGCCATAGCTTACGCAAGGGAAAACGAATATAAGATTATACCTATTTGCCCTTACGTTGTTAAATATATGAGAGATAAAGAGCTTTATAAAGATGTACTCTTTCAGATCTAATAATTAAGATAGGGTTTTATTTTAATGCCTTAAGTATTCTTTCTGTTGCAAGTTCTGCACTGATAACAGCCATCGGAAGACCTGCACCAGGAAGGGTTGAGGCACCAACGTAGAATAGGTTTTTAAACTCTTCATCGAAGTTCTTTGGACGTAAGGCTCCAATTTGTGTGAACTGATGTGAAAGACCCAAGCCACTACCTCTAAATAGGTTGAACTGTTCTTCCCAATCATAAGGGGTATAAATTGTTTTGGTAATAATATTTGGCATAATATCTACTCCAATTCTTTGGGAGAAATCTTTTATTATGCTATTTACTATATCATCTTTATCGCTCCAATCCTTCTTATATTGTAGGTTGGGAACTGGACAAACAAAGAATAAACTTTCGCAACCATCTGGAGCACAGTCTGGATTATATTTAGAAACATTATTAACATAGTAGTATGGTTTTTCAAGAGCGTCAGGTTTATGCATAACATTCTTCCCATATTCTTCAAAGTTTGAGCCAAGAAAATAGTTATGAAGGTTTAACTTATCTAACTTTCCTTTTATTCCTACATAGAAAGTAAGATAGCCCATTGTCCACTCCATCTTCTCAAGCTTAGCCTCCGAAAACTTCTCTCTATGAAGAACTTCCCCTCTAAATAAGGCAGCATCTGAATTGATTAAAAACACATCTCCTTCGTAAGCTTTGCCATTATTATCTATAACCTTAGTTATTTTTTCTCCTTCTTTTTCAATCTTAATTACTTCACTATCATAGTTGAATACAGCTCCATCTTTTTCAAGTTCACTAAGAAGCCCATTTATTATATTATACATTCCGCCCTCTACATTATAGTAACCATCATGACGGAACTCTGTATGGGAGAGTAAGCTATAAATCGCCATTGTGTCGAAAGGAGTCCTACCAAGGAAGAAAGCTACTAGGGAAATAATGGATCTTGCTTCCTTTGAAGAGAAATGAGATTTTACATGATTGAAAAATGTATTAAATAGTTGAGGAACATGGACGGGATTAACTCCCATTAGCTTCTTTGCGTAATCAAAATTATTATCGAAGTTATTTCTAATTACTATATCGAAAGTATCATCAAATAACCTCTTGCTCTTTTTCAAATACTTCTCCATCTTTTCTTCAAAGTCTGGCTCAACATCTTTGAACTGCTCACTAAGTTTTTTGATATCCTTATATAGATGGTATGTTTTTTCATCTCCAGAAAAATTAACACTATAAAGAGGGTCGAGTTCCACAAACTTGAACGGTAGCTCAACACCGCACTTATCCATAAAGTCTTTAAATACAAATGACATACTAAAGAAGCTTGGGCCTGTATCGAAGGTAAACCCATCTTTTTTGATTTGATTTAGTCGCCCTCCTGCTTGATTATTTTTCTCAACAAACTCTACCTTATAACCTTGTTTTGACAAAAGTAATCCACTTGCCAATCCGCCAAGTCCAGCTCCTACAATAATAATCTTTTTACTCATTTTGTTTTTTTGTTTTAAGGAATTTAGGATATAATTCTTTACTTACCCATTGGAAATCTGGGGCTAATTTTAATGCTAATTTATAATAGGCATCTGCATAATTCCAATTATTTAACTCTTGATATGTCTGTGCAATTAGAACAACTAAATTAAGATAAATCCAATCTTGTTTTAGGTTATTCTTATCCATAATCGTCTTGGATTTTAGATAATACTCTAAGGCTTTTTGTTTTGATCCTCCAAAGATTGCAGGCATATAGTATTCAATATTGCCAAATTGCATATATCCAAAATAGTTATTCTTATCTAATTCTATTGAAGTTTTTGCTTCTTCTATGCTTTTTGGCCCTAAGAAAGGTGCTTTAACTTTGTTCATACCAATTTGAAAACCATAGAAAGCAGCCTTATAAGCATGAACTAAACCAAGGTTTGCTTTGTTCTTCATTAGCTTATTTATTCTACTCTCTCCCCTTGCAATATATATACTTGCTTCCTCTTTTTTCTTCATCCCAATACAAAATCCAATATATCCATACTCATAATTCAAGAGTTCAAATTCTCTTTCAATAGTCTTATTCTTCTGAGCATTCATATTATCAATTGTTTTCTTCCAAACACCCATATCATTATTTATATAGGCATTGTAAATTATAGACTTCTCATTATCTGCATAGCTTGATAATGAGAAAGAAATAAGAATACCTATAATTAATAATTGTATATATAGTTTAAAATTCATCTTCTAAGTCTTTTTTAAATCGTGCTAATGTCCTGTTTCTTGCAAATGAATGTTCGATAATAGGCTCTGGATAGTTCTTTGTTCCAAATTCCTTTACCCATTTCTTTACATATATCAATTGAGGGTCGAATTTCTGCTGCTGGGTTATTGGGTTAAATATTCTAAAATAAGGAGAGGAATCGCAACCGCAACCTGCAACCCATTGCCAGTTTCCATTATTTGCAGAAAGGTCATAGTCTAATAACTTATTTGCAAAATACAACTCACCCCATCGCCAATCTATAAGTAAGTCTTTGGATAAGAAACTTCCTGCAATCATCCTTACCCTATTATGCATAAAGCCTGTGGTATTCAACTCCCTCATCCCTGCATCTACAATTGGATAACCAGTTCTTCCCTCACACCATTTTTGGAATAGGTCTTCATCGTTTTCCCATCTTATCCTATTATATTTTGTCTTAAAGCTAGAATGTTCCACATAAGGGAAGTGATAGAGAATTTGCATAAAAAACTCTCTCCAAATTAACTCTTTAAGATATACTTCGCTAAGATTTTGAGATATTTGAACAAGCTTTCTAATACTTAAAGTCCCGAATCTTAGATGCACGCCAAGCCTTGTAATTCCATTTTCAAGGTAAGGTTTATCACGTGTTTCTTCGTAGTGCTGTATTATCTCTTCATTAATTATTGGAGGGGTATAAAGATAGTCCGTTTTAAGAAAGCCAAGCCTTGAAATATCAAAATTATCAGGAGAGTGGACTAATAGATTGTTTAAGTGATCTTCTGAAGGGTATGTTTCAATATCAATCTCATTTAACTTAGACAACCAAACCTTTGAATAGGGAGTATAAATTGTATAAGGCTTACCATCCTTTTTCAAAACCTCATCCTTATGGAAGATAATAATATCCTTAAATGAATAAACCTCAACATTCTTTTCCTTTAATAATTCCTTAATCTCATTATCTCGTTTAATAGCATAAGGTTCATAGTCTTCATTAAGATAAAGAGAATGTATATTATATTTAGAGATTAAGTCCTTAAATATATCTAATGGATTGCCATAGAAGAACTCAATTGAGGAACCATAGTTTTCTCTTAGTTCTTTATTGATTTCTTCAAGGGCTTGTATGATAAAATCAACCCTGATATCTTTTTTGTCAGAGAGCTGTTTTAATATATTAGTATCGAAAATAAATATTGGGACAACCTTATTACCAGACATTAATGCTTTATACAGACCATGATTATCCTCTAATCTTAAATCTCTTCTAAACCAGAAAATAGAAATTTGAGTTTTCATATTATCCTATCCTTCCATTTGAATTGTTTTTTCCTCTTATTAAATATTGATTTATATATAATTATACCAAGAATTATCTGTTGAGGTATAATATAAAGTATGTTTTCTAGCACATTTTGATTAGAACTCAGAGATATAAAAACTCTTGTTAAGACTATAATAATTAGATATATAATAAATATCTCTATACTTTGAAATAATACGATTGGGATAAAGCCAAGAGTGGTTATTATAAAAAAGAATATTGCGAGTATATAAGAGTTTCCAAAGAAGTAATTAACGTTTTTAGAAAAACCTTGTATTGACTCAGGCAAGCTGCTATACATCCTACATGATACATCCTTAACTGAGGCTAAGCAATGTATTCTTTTACTCGTTTTCTTATAATATCTTGATATCTCAATATCCTCTGCCTTGCTGTTTTTAAATAGTTTATGAGGCAGAATCTCTTTATAAGTATTATTATTGAAAAGCATAAACTGACCATTAGCCGCAGCAAGAGAAGGGAACTTAGATAATGAAACCAGAGGCAAAGGGAGCAGAGAAAGAAGGATGAAATTCATATTTGGAATAGATATCTTTTCTCCAAAACTTAACATATTCTGAAAAGGGAAAATGCTTAGAAAATCCAATTTCTTCCGTATCACATAAGCTAAACTCCTTTCAATAACGCTGTTCTTAATCCTAACATCTGAATCTAAGAATAATAGATAGTCGCCCTTTGCTATTAATGATAGTTTATGACAAGCAAAATTCTTCCCTAGCCAACCCTTATCTAAACCCTCAGACTTAATTAGTTTTATTCTCTTATCTTTTAATGCATACTCTTCAACAATTTCAGCAGTCTTATCTTTTGACTCATCATCAAAGACAATGATTTCTATTATATTATCACCTGTTTTAACCAAATTACCTAGTAAAGAACCTATATTATCTTCTTCGTTCCTAGCAGGAATTAAAATGGATATTGTTTTCTTTAGTTGGTTACTTGTTTTACTTTTAAGCCTAACGCCAAATACCCAATTCATAAGCCCAATTATTAGCTGCAAAAAGGAAAAGCCTAATACAAAAACACCAATATACTTAATCATATTTCCTATGTATTTGGTATTGAAGAGAATTAAGGTAAAATTCATTATAAGCCTCCTGAATAGATTTATGTGTGAGATCTCCCTTATACTCCTGAATATAAATAAATACTGAAGGTTTTGGCTTAGAGAAATAATCAATTAAATTAGCAGAAAATATCAATTGTATATCTTTACCATTAATTATCTTTTCAATTCCCTTTTTAAACTGAAAATTAGATTGGTATATAGAATTTATCTTTCCTTGCGGATAGATTAGTACAAGATTATTCTTGTCATTTAATAGTTTTGAAGAATAATCTATTGATTCTACTATATTACGAGGCTTATTATTAATAGAAAATCCTCCTGTATAATTAAAGAATTTATATCTAATTAACTGGTCTTCTTGCATCATAAAATGAAACTTCCTCTTAAATAGCTTAAGGTTAATATACATTGCCCAAAACCCGTCCCACCAAGATATATGATTTCCAATAAGCATAAGAGGTTTCCCATTATCTTTAAAATCTCCCTCAATGCTTACTGACTCAAACTTCTTCTTTATCATCATTTTAGTATAGAACTGAAAAAATGGATAGATAAAGAAATGATGCTTGGCTTTTAGTATATTATGATTATTTGCTTCCATTTTTACTTGATTAAGATAATTAAAATAAATAGGAGGACTTGTGCGATAAATATAGGAGCAGCCATCTTGTTTTTAATCTCAATCTTCAAGAGATATCTAATTGAATGAAATAAAATTGCTAAGCCTCCCCACATTAGAAAGTTTTGAAGAGGTATGCTGTCTCCTGCCCAAGACCACATATCTATTTTAGGTGCTGCTCTCTCCATAATAATATCATATCCAATCATTAGAGAAGAAGGAATAATAACTTGACTAAGGAAATTTGGCTTTAATTTTGTGAAGACTGAACTTGTAATGTAAATCATTAGTACCCAGTTTATACCTATTAGTATAGGAGTCTCTACTATTTTGATTCCAAGACCCTTACCATATGTATAATCTCCAAATAATATACCAGTATTTACTCCATACATTTCTATAAATAGGCTTGATATATATATGAAAATATAGAAGATAACCTTCTTAGTGGTGATATTATTCCTATCATAGTAGAATAGTAGAGCAAGAGACATTAGTAAAACAATGGGGGTTAGGTGTATGAAAAGTCCATAAGTATATTTTATTGAGAAACCTATAATCCCAACTGCATAGAAAATTATTATATTTCTTATAAAAAACCAGTCTTTTTCAGTAAAAGATTTATTCATAGTTTTGGTCTTTAATTTTGAGCATAATTCATATACTTTGAAAGCTTTATCTCTTAATAAGGATTCGTTTTATCTTGTATTTGATGATTGTATTAGATAATAAGAATAGTTTATTGAAATCACTAACCCTTATTCTTTTCTCAATTATCTTGTTTGCAGGAGTATGCTTAATTTTATTCAATAATCTAAGGTAGTATTTATAAGCTATAATTACTGATAATTGAGAACTATCTGGAAGATTTCTTATCCCTTTATTGGCTTCTAAGAAATCTTCTTCAATTTCCTTAATCAGCTTGTATTTAGTTTCTTCGTCAAATGTCTCAATATTAAAATCAGGGAAGTAAGTCCTCCCTAGCGATAATACATCATCCCTTAGGTCTCTTAAGAAATTAACTTTCTGAAATGCAGAACCTAATCGCATTGCTGGGTCATAGAGTTTTTTGAAAAGCTCTTCATCATTTTGACAGAATATCTTCAAACACATTAAGCCAACAACATCTGCCGAACCATAAATATAATTTTTTATCTCTGCATTTGTCTTATATTCTTTTTTGTCTAAATCTGCCCTCATGCTTGAAAGGAAGTTTTCAATATACTCTTTAGGAATATTATATTCCCTTACAGTGATTTGGAAAGAGTGCAAGATAGGGTTAATGCTTATTCCTGAATTATAGGATAAGAAATAATCATTCTCGAACTTATCTAATAATGCTTTTTTGTCAAAACAATGGAAGCTATCCACAATTTCGTCAGCAAGCCTTACAAATCCATAAACACTATGAATAGCTTGCCTAATCTTAGGATGAAAGAACCGTGAAGCTGAATAAAAAGAAGTACTATATCTCTTAGTCGTTTCTTTACTCAGAACAAAAGCCAATTCATTATATTTCTTAAGACAGCTCTCTTTTTCTTGCATAGTGAAGGATAATTTAAGAATAATATATTTCCTATAAGGAATATTATAGGCAAAGATAAATAATAACTTTAAAAAACAAAAGAAAAAACATATTTAGTGTTGATTAAAGATATTATAAACGAAAAAAAGTCAGTAAGAGATACTGACTTTAATTTAATGTGTAGCGGGAACGAGATTTGAACTCGTGACCTCCGGGTTATGAATCCGACGCTCTAACCAACTGAGCTACCCCGCCAAATGAGGGTGCAAAATTACGAAAAAAACCTTTACATCCAAATTATTGGGATTATATTTAATTTTCTTCCTTATCTTTAAGGCACTATTAAAAATAAAACAATCAAAATATCTGAATTAATGACCTAATTTTCAAGCCTAAGATTTCAATTTTTGAATCAAAGATCTAATTATTTCTTTCTTTGATTTAAAAAATTAGTTCTTTGATTCAGTAAATTATTACAGCGTTTCATTTCTCTATCTCTTTGATATGTTTTATTCAAACTCTTTTTTAAGATATTGACCAGTTAGTGAGTTTGGATTGTTGATGATTTCTTTTGGGGTGCCTTCTGCAATTATCATTCCTCCATCTCTTCCGCCCTCTGGTCCTAAGTCAATTATATAGTCAGCAACCTTAATTACATCAAGGTTATGTTCAATAACTATCATTGAATTTCCTTTCTCGATAAGCTTATTCAGAACTTCTAATAAGATTCTAATATCTTCAAAATGTAGTCCTGTGGTTGGCTCGTCTAATATATAAAGGGTGTTTCCTGTATCTGGTTTTCCAAGCTCGGCGGATAGTTTAATTCTTTGGCTTTCTCCTCCCGAAAGAGTAGTTGAGGGTTGTCCAAGGGTTATATAGCCTAATCCAACTTCTTTAACAATTTCTAACTTACGCCTAATTCGTGGGTGGTTTTCAAAGAATTGGGTTGCCTCATCAAAGCTCATATTCAATACCTCTGAAATTGACTTTCCCTTATATCTAACCTCAAGTGTTTCCCTATTATATCTCTTTCCATTACATTCATCGCAAACAACATAAACATCAGGCAAGAAATTCATCTCTATTTGTTTAACTCCTGCTCCCTTACATGTTTCACACCTTCCTCCCTTAACATTAAAGGAAAACCTGCCTGGCTTATAATCTCTTATTTTAGCAGTTGGTAGGGAAGCAAATACCTTTCTTATTTCATCGAAAACCCCAATAAATGTTGCAGGGTTTGATCTTGGAGTTCTCCCTATTGGATACTGATTAATCTCAATTACCTTATCAACATTATCTATACCCTTAATTTCTTTATATGGCAGAGGCTTCTTGTCGGCACGGAAGAAATACTGATTAAGAATAGGGTGGAGAGTATTATTTATTATCGAAGACTTCCCACTTCCTGAAACTCCTGTAACGCAGATAAACATGCCAAGAGGGATTTTCAAATCAACATTCTTTAAGTTATTACCTGTGCAGCCAACTAACTCAATATGTTTTCCACTCCCCTTTCTTAGCTCGTTTGGTATCTCAATTTTCTTTATATCTTTTAGATAATCACCTGTAATTGAATTAACATTTCCTTCGAGAAGGTCTTTGGGTTTGCCGTTGAAGATTACCTTGCCCCCATTTACTCCAGCTCCTGGTCCAATATCTGTTATCCAATCTGATTCCAATATCATTTCCTTATCATGCTCAACAACAATAACACTATTACCTGCATCTCTAAGTTTTTTCAAAGCCCCAATCAGTTTAATATTGTCTTTCTGATGAAGACCAATGCTTGGCTCATCCAAGATATACATAACATTAACGAGCTGTGAACCAATCTGCGTGGCAAGTCTTATTCTCTGACTTTCCCCTCCTGAAAGAGTTCTTGTTGTCCTATTTAAACTTAAATATCCCAAGCCAACATCTAATAGGAAGTTTATCTTAGTATTTATTTCTCTTAGAATTTCTCTTGCAATCTCTTGCTTTCTTGGGTCTAAGTTCTCTAAAATCGTTTCGCACCAAAGAGAAAGGTCTTTAATGTCCATTGACACTAAGTCCGATATATTATTATCTAAAATTCTAAATTGAAGGGATTGTGGATTAAGCCTCTTACCGTCACAATGTGGACATTTAGAAGTATTCATAAAACTATTAGCCCACTTAAGGATTGAAGCCGGAGTATTGTCCCCTACTTGAGAATCAATAAAGTTAACTATGCCTTGGAACTTATCCTTACTCAAAGACCTTATACCAAGATTAGCATCATAGGTTTCAAGCTCCATATCTGAGCCATAAAGCAAGACTTGAATAGCTTCTTGACTAATATCTTTTATTGGCATATCGAGCGTAAAATCCATTTTCTTCCCCAATGCCTCCAGTTGTTTTGTGAACCAAGAACCTTTATTTGGTTTTCCAAGTGGAGCTAAGCCTCCTTCGTTTAGGGTTTTGGCATCGTCAGGTATTAGCTTTTTTAAATCTATCTGTGTCATTTCGCCTAAGCCATTACAAAATGTGCAGGCACCATAGGGAGAATTAAAAGAAAATGAATTGGGTTCTGGCTCTGGATATGAAATTCCTGTTGTTGGACACATCAATTGACGACTTAGATATCTTGCTTCATTAGTCTGTTCATCTAAAATCAATAATGTTCCGTTACCTTGTTTGAAAGCAGTTTCGACAGACTTTTTTAATCTTGTCGTATTCTCAGGAGAAATTCTAATCTTGTCAATCACAATCTCAATATCGTGAATCTTATAACGGTCAAGTTGCATTCCAGTACTAATATTTACAACCTTACCATCAACCCTAACCTTTAAGAATCCTTTCTTTGCAGTTGAAAGAAACAGGTCTCTATAATGTCCTTTTCTTCCTTTGACAGAGGGAGCTAAAACCAAAACAGTTTTCTCTAAGAAGTTTGTTTCAATTGTATCAATAATCTGCTTTTCAGAATACTTAACCATCTTTTCTCCTGTGTTTAAGGAGTAGGCATCAGCAACTCTTGCAAAAAGCAAACGTATTAAATCATATATCTCAGTTGTTGTCCCTACTGTTGAACGTGGGTTTTTGTTAGTTGTTTTCTGTTCTATGGAGATAACAGGTGATAAGCCTGTGATTTTTTCAACATTTGGTCTTTCGATTGTGCCAATAAAATATCGTATGTATGCCGAAAAGGTTTCTAAGTATCTTCTTTGACCTTCTGCATAAATTGTATCAAAAGCTAATGATGACTTTCCGCTACCGCTTAATCCTGTAATTGTTACAAGTGAATTTCTTGGTATTGACAAAGAAATATTCTGTAAGTTATGAGCTTTGGCACCAAGTATTTCAAGTTCTTCTTTGTTCATCTTTAATAGAAATAATCTGCAATATTAATACTTTTTTACGAGCTTATTATTGTATTGAAGGCTAAATTGTTTTTAGATATTGTTGATTAATATATTGTAATGTAAGAAAAAAATACTATTTTTGTAAGTTCAAGATTGATATTAAATTAAAAAAATCAATAACCATTAAATTCAAAATTAGAAATGAAGAAAAGTTTATTAATCATCGGTTTATTTACAATGGTATCCCTTTTTGGATGTCAAGGAGAGAAAGAGCAACAAGCAAGAGAAAAACAAATCCATGACTCTTTTGCTCAATTAATGTCGGCTAAAGACAGTGAATTAGAATCTCTATTCCAAGAGCTTAATGATATTGACGCTTCCCTTAACGACATAACAAGCCAATACTCCAAAGTTTCTAAGGTAGCAAACACCTCTGGAGAAATATCAAAAAACACTAAGTCAAGCATTAAATCAAATATTGAAGCAATTAACACCCTTTTGTCAGAAAATAAGAATAAGGTTGCTAATGTTAATGCAAGAATGAACAAAAACAATAAAGAAAATGAGCAACTCAAGACCTTTGTGCTAAATCTTGAATCAAGAATAAAGGAACAAGAAGAGCAAATACAGTCTCTGACTGCAGAACTATCGAAAAAGAATATCCAAATTGATAATTTAACAAAGGATATTGCTGATTTAAACTCTAAAACAAAGACTAAGGATGCTCAAATAATGAAAATTGAAGACGAGAAAAACGTTGCTTACTTCGTTGTTGGAACAAAAAAAGAACTAATAAATAAAGAGGTTATAGACCGTAAGGGTGGTTTTATTGGAATTGGCAAAGCTTCTGTCTTAGCTAACGATCCAGACTACGCTAACCTAACAAAGATTGATATACGTAACACTCAAGAAATCCCACTAACAGGAAAGAAAATTAAGATTGTTACTTCTCATCCAACTGATGCTTACACATTAGAGGGAAATGAAAAAGCACCAACTTCAATAAGAATAACAAATCCTGAACATTTTTGGAGAGGAAACAAATGTTTAGTTATAATGATTGACTAATCTTTTTCAAATATTATTAGAAAAGAAAATAGGAGTTCAATGACGAGCTCCTATTTTTTTATTCCTGATATCTTAGTCTAATTGGTTCGTTCTTAATATCCTTTGTTATATTTTTCCACGACAAACCCTCACTTGTAGGGACATATAATCTTAGTTCCCTATTCTTCTTATTCACTATCTTACTCCCTCTAATAACAGGGTTTAAGTTTCTAAGAACCTTATAAGGAACGTCCATTTGTTTTGCAAAAGCATATAAATCACTTACCGAACTATCAATAACTAACTCTTTAACAGGAATTGGTTGGTAGGTATCTTTCTTTCGGAAGTAGTAACCATATTGTTGAGGATTTTCCATAATTAATTTATAAGCAATAATCCTATAAACATAGCGTGAAGTTTCGGTGTTAGTGTATAGCTCCCAATAATTATCACATCCCTGCTCCCTCATCCTATTCTTAACCCCTGTTTCGCCTGAATTATAGGAAGCACAAGCAAGTGCCCAGTCATTAAAAATGTTTTTCTTATTTCTAAGATATTGACAAGCCGCAATGGTTGACTTCTCCAAATCATATCTCTCGTCCCAACCCTCAAACTCATCTAAACCATACTCCTTTGCAGTAGGAAGAACAAACTGCCAAATTCCCTCAGCCTTTGCAGGAGAAACAAGATTTGCAAGTCCACTTTCTGCAACAGCCAAATACTTTATATCCTCTGGAATATTCTGATTTTTAAGAATAGCTTCTATGTCTGGGAAATACCTCTCTGCTTTCTTCAAAATAAGAAAAGTCTTAGAGTGGTTATACATAATCAGGTTTAATTCCATATCCAAAGCCTCCCTCACAAAGATATTATCGATTGGAACCTCTTGTCCACAAAACACTACCTTATCGGGAAATGGAGCAGCAAAGTTTTGATAGTTCTCTTTTATTAATTCTCTGTACTGAGCATCATCATTCTTAGGAGCAGTCTTAGCCATAACGAAAATCCCCATGGAAATTGCACCCACTGACAAGACAATAGCAATTATATTTAAACCTTTATTCCAATTTCTAACCATAACATTTCTCTATTTAATTCTGCAAAGATAATCATTGTGGGGTGATAAAAAATCAAAGTCTAAATCAAAAATAATATAACTCAATAATAAAGTCCCAATATCAAGTAATAGTCTCATAAAGCTAATCTCTAATTTTCTAAAACAAAGCTTTAATTGAGTAACCTGCCACCTTATGAAAATAATACAGCGTTTTAGAAAACTCTTTCTTTGATTTAAGAAATTCTTTCAGCGTATTAATTTTCTAGATCAGCGTATTAATTTATTTAAAGGAAGTAAAGAAGGAATGGGATTAAAATAAAAAAACCTCACATTGAATAATGTAAGGTTTTTTTGGATGTGGGAGCAACAGGATTCGAACCTGTGACCCTCTGCTTGTAAGGCAGATGCTCTGAACCAGCTGAGCTATGCTCCCAAATGAGGATGCAAAAGTACAACCTTTTTTATTCCTACCAAATTTTTTCGCAATTATTTTTTCATATCATCAGAAAAAAAATAAGATAAACCTATTTTAAGAGTTTAGATATTAGAAGCTTAATACTCTATTTTAGAAAATGATTTTAAAAATAATAAAGCCTTGTTTCTAATGTTTTGATTTCTCTAATAATATTAGTACTTTTGCAAGTTAGAAAGAAACTTAAATTAATCATTAAGAATAGGGTATGGGAATGAAGTATCAAGAATACAAACAGCTTGACTTAACAACGATTAACAAGAATATACAAGAATATTGGGAGGCGAATAAGGTTTTTGAAAACAGCCTAAAACTTCGCCAGGGTTCAAAAGAATTTATATTTTATGAGGGACCTCCTTCTGCAAATGGTCAGCCCGGGATTCACCACGTAATGGCAAGAGCAATTAAAGATATATTCTGCCGCTACAAATCAATGAAAGGATACCATGTTGCTCGTAAGGCAGGCTGGGATACTCACGGTTTGCCAGTTGAACTTGGAGTTGAGAAAAATTTAGGCATTACAAAAGAAGATATTGGTAAGACAATTTCTGTTGATGATTATAACGAGGCTTGTAAGGCTGAGGTTATGAAATACAAGGATATGTGGGACGAGTTGACTAAGCAAATGGGCTATTGGGTTGACTTGGATAATCCATATATTACTTTCAAAAATGAATACATTGAAACTCTTTGGTTCTTGACTGGAGAGTTATACAAAAAAGGATTCTTATACAAAGGCTATACAATACAACCTTTCTCCCCTGCTGCAGGAACAGGACTTAGTTCTCATGAGTTAAATATGCCTGGTTGCTATAAGGACGTTAAGGATACTACTATGGTA
Source organism: Bacteroidales bacterium (assembly GCA_041673165.1). Lineage (GTDB taxonomy): Bacteria > Bacteroidota > Bacteroidia > Bacteroidales > P3 > UBA10566. The sequence goes on along the minus strand of JBAYYI010000004.1, from coordinate 37,600 downwards.
GCTCAGTTTAAGGTTAAGTCAGAAGATTATAAAGACACTTACTTTATTGCATGGACTACAACCCCATGGACACTTCCTTCAAACACAGCCTTAGCAGTTGGACAGAATATCGATTATGTTTGGGTAAGGACTTTCAATCCATATAATGCTCAACCTATAACGGTTATATTAGCTAAGCCATTATTGAATTCTTTCTTCACAGAGGAGGCTCAAGAACTTCCAATGGAATATGCTCAAAACGATAAGCAGCTTCCATATAGAATTATTAAGGAAACAAAGGGTAGAGATTTAGTTGGGATGGAATATGAACAACTTTTGCCTTGGATAAAACCTCAAGAAAATGCGTTTAGAGTTATTTCTGGTGATTTTGTAACAACAGATGACGGAACAGGTATTGTGCATATTGCTCCTACCTTTGGTGCAGATGATGATAAGGTTGCAAAACAATCTGGCATTCCTCCTTTAATTTTAATTGATAAAGAGGGAAAGCGTCAGCCAATGGTTGATAGGACAGGTAAGTTCTACACAATGGACGCTTTAGATAATGATTTCGTTGAAAAATATATAGATAAAGAGCTTTATTCTCAGTTTGAAGGTAAGTATGTTAAGAATGCATTCGATAGCAAGCTTACTGAAAAAGATATGAGTCTTGATGTTGAGATTGTATTATCTTTGAAACAAGAAGGTAAGGCTTTCAAAATAGAAAAACATACGCATAGCTATCCACATTGTTGGAGGACAGATAAACCAATTCTCTACTATCCACTTGATTCTTGGTTTATTCGCACCACTGCAATCAAAGATAGGATGATAGAACTTAATAAAACAATTAACTGGAAGCCTGAATCAACAGGAACAGGACGCTTTGGCAACTGGTTAGAAAACCTTGTGGATTGGAACCTTTCCCGTTCAAGATATTGGGGAACACCACTTCCAATTTGGAGGACAGAGGACGGAAAAGAAGAAATCTGTATCTCTTCGGTTGAAATGCTAAGAAAAGAAATCGATAAGAGTATTGAGAAGGGCTTTATGAAGGAAAACAAATATGCTTCTAAGGACTACCTTTCTTTTGACTTACATAGACCATATATTGATGATGTTGTGCTTGTTTCTGAAAAGGGTGAAAAGATGATGCGTGAAACAGACCTTATTGATGTTTGGTTTGATTCAGGAGCAATGCCTTACGCACAAGTTCACTATCCTTTTTCTTGTTCAGAAGAAGAACTAAAAAAGACTTTTCCTGCTGATTTCATTGCAGAAGGAGTTGACCAAACAAGAGGATGGTTCTTTACACTTCATGCTATTTCAACCCTTGTTTTTGATTCTGTTGCATTTAAGAATGTTGTTTCAAATGGCTTGGTATTAGATAAGAATGGAAATAAAATGTCTAAGAGATTAGGCAATGGGGTTAATCCTTTTGATGTTCTTGAAAAGTACGGAGCAGATGCAACACGTTGGTATATGATTTCAAACTCTCAACCATGGGAAAACTTAAAGTTTGATATAGATGGAGTTGATGAAGTTAGAAGAAAACTCTTTGGAACCCTATACAATACATATAGCTTCTTTGCTCTCTATGCTAATATTGATTCATTTGCATATAGCGAAAAAGATATTCCATATAATGAAAGACCAGAAATAGACCGATGGATACTTTCAGAACTTAACTCTCTAATCAAATCAGTTGATGCATCGTATAGCGATTATGAGCCAACACGTGCAGCAAGAGCAATTAGCAGTTTTGTTGATGAGTGTTTGAGTAATTGGTATGTTCGTTTATGCAGACGCCGCTTCTGGAAGGGAGAATACACTGATGATAAGATTTCTGCTTACCAAACCCTATACACTTGTCTTGAAACTCTTTCTCAGCTAATGTCGCCAATTGCACCATTCTTTGCAGAAAGATTATTCTTAGATTTAAATAATATATCATCACTTCGCAAGACTGAAGACAATAAACCTATTGCCTCTGTTCACTATACTGATTTCCCAACCTCTAACGATAGTTTAATTGATAAGGGATTAGAAGAGAGAATGTTCTTAGCTCAAAAGATTAGCTCAATGGTGCTATCTCTAAGAAAAAAGAATAACTTAAGAGTAAGGCAACCCCTTGAAAAAATAATGATTCCTGCTCCAAACCAAGAGTTTATTTCACAAATTCAGAAGGTTGAAGGGTTAATCCTTTCGGAAGTTAATGTTAAGACAATAGAATTCCTTTCTCCTGAGAATAATGTTTTGGTTAAGAAAGCAAAAGCAAACTTTAAAACCTTAGGGCCTAAGTTTGGTTCTAAGATGAAGGCGATTGCAATTAGCTTAGATGGGTTTTCACAAGAAAGAATTTCAGATTTAGAAAAAGAAGGCAAGATAATACTTGATATAAATAATGAGGAAATTGAACTACTTCTATCTGATGTTGAAATAGTAACGCAAGATATTCCAGGATGGGTTGTTCAAAATGACGGAAACATTACAATAGCTCTTGACACCACAATAACAGAATCCCTACTTAAAGAAGCAATAGCAAGGGAACTTGTAAACAGGATTCAAAACCTTAGAAAAGATCAATTGTTTGAGGTAACAGATTTCATTAATGTTGAAATTGAATATAATGTTCTCTTAGAAGAAGTAATTCAAGAGTATAGTCAGTATATTAAAGGAGAAACCCTAACAAAGGATCTGTCACTAAGAATGCAAGGTGTTTCGGCTATTATTGGTCAACAGCACTTTGAACCAATCATAAAGATTGATATTATTGAAGGAGTTGAGTTATCGATAAATATTAGTAAAGTATAAATCATATTACACATAAAACTATGGCAAAAGAGAATAAAGTTGACGCTGCTAAGCTTGAGAAGCTAAAGGTATTGCAATCGACAATTGATAAGATTGAAAAGAATTATGGCAAGGGATCGATAATGAAACTTGGTGATAAGCCTGCTGTTGAAGTTAATATTATTTCAACTGGCTCACTTGGTTTAGATATTGCCCTTGGAATAGGAGGTTTGCCAAGAGGAAGGGTAATTGAAATATATGGACCAGAGAGTTCAGGTAAGACAACCTTAGCTATTCATGCAATTGCAGAGGCTCAAAAGGCTGGAGGAGTTGCAGCATTTATCGATGCAGAGCATGCCTTCGATAGTTCTTATGCTCAGAAATTAGGAGTTGATATTGAAAATCTTTTTATCTCTCAACCCGACAATGGAGAACAAGCACTTGAGATTACAGATAACTTAATCCGCTCTGGAGCAATTGATATTATAGTTATTGACTCTGTTGCGGCTCTAACTCCAAAAGCAGAAATTGATGGAGAGATGGGTGATAGCAAGATGGGTCTTCAAGCTCGTTTGATGTCACAAGCACTTAGAAAACTAACCTCAACAATTTCAAGAACAAATTGCTGCTGTATTTTCATCAACCAACTAAGAGAAAAGATAGGCATTGTTTTTGGTAATCCTGAAACAACAACAGGAGGAAACGCTCTTAAGTTCTACTCTTCTGTTCGTTTAGATATCCGCCGTATTCAAGCAATTAAAGAAGGTGACCAAAACGTTGGTAATAGAGTAAGAGTTAAGGTTGTTAAGAATAAACTTGCACCACCTTTCCGCCAAGTTGAATTTGATTTAACCTTTGGCGTTGGTATATCAAAGGTTGGAGAAATCGTTGATATGGGAGTTGAGAAAAACGTTATTAAGAAGAGTGGCTCATGGTTTTCTTATGGAGACACAAAGCTTGGACAAGGGCGTGAGGCTGTTAAACAACTTCTCTTAGATAACGAAGAACTAATGACAGAGCTTGAAGACCAAATACGTCAAGCATTAAAAGCATAGATGAAAATTCAAATAAACCAATTAAACCCAAAGACATTAGGATTTGACTTTAACAAGAGGATAATAACTGATTGCTTAAAGGAAGTAAATCCTGATGTCTTATCTATTTATCCAGAGCTTGTAGTAAGTGGAGGACCATTATTTAATGCTTCTTCCTATTCTGATATTTTTTCTTCTTCATCAAAGTCATGCGATAGCTTACTTATGGAAAAGAGAGACCTTGTTTTTGGTTCACTAGTTGAAATACAGGGAAAGAAATACAATTCAATCATTATGGTTGAAGATGGTGAACTGCTTGCCCTTTCAACAAAGAAGAACCTATCTCAATTTGATACTGGGTTTGAAAGAGGAACAGGAATAGAGGTTGTTAGTTATAAGACAGAAACAATAGGCTTTGGTTTCTTTGAGGATATAAAAGAATTTGTTGAAAAGAAGACTAAGGTAGATACTCTAATCATTTGCACCAATCAACTCTTCTATCACGATAAACAAAAAGACCTACTAAGCGAATTAATTGTTTTAGTCAGAAAACTACAAACAAATTTAGTTTTTTGCAATCGCTCAGGAGCAGAGGGTGGATATATATATTCAGGAGGGAGCTTTATCTTAAATCAAAAGGGAGAGCTATGTGGGCAATTGCCTAATTTCAAATACCCTTCCCAATCTTTTGACACAAAAACCCTAAAACCAATTGCTCAAAACTCACCTTCAAGACTTCAAAACCTATATGGGGCATTAAGTCTTGCAATAAAAGATTATTATCATAAGAACCATATAGACAAAGCTGTTCTTGGACTTTCAGGAGGGATTGATTCAGCACTTGTTTTGGCTCTTGCAGTTAATGCGCTTGGCAAAGAAAACGTTATAGGTATCCTTATGCCTTCTGAGTTTTCGTCAGACCATTCCATAAAAGATGCTTTAGATTCTGCAAACAACCTTGGCGTAGAGCATCACATCATTCCTATTAAAGATTGTTTTGATCAGTGCACTAAGACTTTTGATAGCATTTTCCCAAACCAAACATTTTCTGTTGCAGAAGAAAACATACAAAGTCGTTTAAGGTGCGTTTCACTTATGTGGTATGCAAACAAATTTGGAGGAGCCCTTCTCAACACAACAAATAAGTCAGAAGCTGCTGTTGGATACGGAACTCTTTATGGCGATACCTCTGGTTCTATGTCTGTTCTTGCAGATGTTTATAAGACAGAAGTATGGGAACTATCGCAATATATTAATGAAGAGTTTTTGAAAGCAAACCCAGACTCAGATGATGTGCCTATTCCTTGGAATTCAATAACAAAAGCCCCTTCTGCCGAGCTTAGATTGGAGCAAAAAGACACTGACTCACTTCCTGATTACGATATATTAGATAGAATCCTAACAGAGCATATAGACAATTGCAAGTCGTTGGAGGAGATAGTAGAAGAATTTGAAAACCAAGCCTTAGAGGTTGACAAAGCGATAATAGAAAGAATAATTAAGTTAGTTAAAATAAACGAATGGAAACGTCGTCAATGTCCTGTTGCAGTTAAGGTAACGAAGAACTGCTTTGGACTTGATAGAAGAGTGCCAATATCCTAAAGAATATGAGTGATAGTATTAAACACGAATGCGGAATTGCATTACTTCGATTAAAGAAACCATTGGAGTACTACGAAAAAAAGTATGGAAGTAAGTGTTGGGGCTTAAACAAGATGTACTTATTGATGGAAAAGCAACATAACCGTGGACAAGACGGAGCAGGCTTAGCAACAATCAAGTTCGACACCCCTCCAGGAACACCTTATGTTCAGATAGCTAAAAGTAATAGTAATAAACCTATTCAAGATGTAATTACAAAAGCATTTTCCGATGAAAGGTTTATTGGAGAGCTATACTTAGGTCATCTACGCTATGGAACCTTTGGAAAGAATGAGATAGAAAACCTCCACCCTTTCCTAAGAGAAAGCAATTGGAAGACTCGCTCAGTTGTTCTTGCAGGCAACTTCAACCTAACCAACATTGAGGAAATGAAGCAAAAGTTAGTTAACCTTGGACAACACCCAGTTAATGGTGCCGACACAGCAGTTGTTCTTGAAAAGGTAGGACATTTTGTTGATAGGCAGGTTGAGGATATCTTTAGAAAACACAAGGATGCAGGTTTTGACAATATAACTATAACTAATAAGATAGCAGAAGAGATAGATATTGCAAAGATTCTTCGTCAGGCAACAAAGAATTGGGATGGTGGCTATGTTATGGCAGGAATGTTAGGACATGGAGACGCATTTGTCCTAAGAGACCCACACGGAATAAGACCTTGTTTCTACTATGAGAACGATGAATTTGTGGCCGTTGCTTCCGAAAGACCAGTTATACTTACCGCACTTAATATGAAAAGCGATGAGGTTAAGGAACTAGAATGCGGAGAGGCAATAATAATTAAAAAGAATGGAACAGTTACCATTGAACAAGTAATACCAGCCGATCCTAACCCTGCAAAATGCTCATTTGAAAGGATATATTTCTCAAGAGGAACCGACTCTTCAATCTACCAAGAAAGGAAAGACTTAGGAGCAAACCTAACAGAATCTATCCTAAAAGCAATAAACTATGATATGGAGAACACAATCATATCATATATTCCAAACACAGCCTCAGTAGCCTTCCAAGGATTAGCACAAGCCCTCAACAAATACCTCGACCAAACAAGGATAGAAGAAATATATAAACGCCAACAAGAAGGGAAACTAACAAAAGAAGAATTAGTTGAAATCTTTTCACACACCCCAAGAAGAGAAGCCTTGGTTGTTAAGGACGTTAAGATGCGTACTTTCATCACTAACGACAACGATAGAGACGACTTGGTTGCCCATGTCTATGATGTAACTTACGGACAAGTGCGTGACCATGTTGATAACCTTGTTGTTTTGGACGATAGCATAGTTAGAGGAACCACCCTTAAACAAAGCATAATCAGGATACTTGATAAGCTAAACCCAAAGAAGATAGTAATTGCATCATCTGCCCCACAAATCCGTTACCCAGACTGTTACGGAATAGATATGTCAAGGATGACAGAGTTTATAGCTTTCAATGCAGCAATAGATTTGCTAAAAGAAAGAGGCATGCAAAATGTTATTGATGAGATATACCAAAAATGCAAGGCACAAGCAACAATTCCAAAAGAAGAAGTAATTAATCACGTAAGGGAAATCTATAAACCATTCACTAATGATGAGATAACATCAAGGATAACCAAGCTCCTAACCCCAGCGGATTGCAGAGCAGAGGTTGAAATAGTGTATCAAACCATAGAAGGCTTACATCAAGCATGTCCAAACCACACAGGCGATTGGTATTTCACAGGAAAGTATCCAACCCCAGGGGGAAACAAAGTAGTGAACCAAGCATTCATCAACTACTACGAAGGAAGCAGCAAAAGAGCCTACTAAAAAACGCCATAAAATCAACATTATTTAGTTGAAAATCTTAATAAGACCCTATCTTATATCAAGCTTTGTTTGAATGAGATAGGGGTTTAAACTTTTAGAATAAAGACTTGAACTCGTGACATGGGTATGTCGCAGTCGCTGACATGGGTATGTCGCAGTCGCTGACATGGGTATGTCACGACCCCTGACATGGGTATGTGAGCAACCGTGACATGGGTATGTCACGAGGTCTGACATGGGCATGTCACGAGATTGAAACAAAGAAAGAAAAGTTGGGGATAGGGTTTTGGAAGTTTGGAATAGGGATTGGTAGGTTTGAGATGGGGTTTTGGAAGGATTGTTTGGGGGTTTTGGAAGTTGGCAATGGGGTTTTGGGGGGTTGATTTGGGGATTGGGTTTTGGGATTGGGAATTTGGGTTTTTTGAGGCTTATTTTTGATTGGATTGGGATTAGTTGTAGATTTATGATTTAAAAAGCGGATAGGAGAATAAAAACTTGTAATTTTGCAGATTGAAATTATAAATCTACTTATTATATATTGATGATTGACTTTGTTGCTATTGATTTTGAAACTGCTGACCCCACCCACCCTTGTTCGTTAGGTATTGCTGTTGTTGAGGATTCTAAGATTGTGCTTGTTAAACAATGGCTTATTAAACCTGCTTGCTATCCTTATTTTCACTTCTATGCTCAGAAAATTCACGGCATCAAGAAAGAAGATGTTGAGTTTGAACCTAATTTTGGGGAGCTATGGAGTGAGATTAAGCCTTTTATAGAAAATAAAACCTTAGTTGCTCACAATGCTGCTTTCGATGTCGGCATCCTTAAGAAGACTCTTCAATTTTATAAGCTACCTGTGCCTAAGTTTAAGTCTTTCTGCTCCTATCTAACGGCAAGAATTGCTTGGAAAGACACAAAAAAGGCTTCTCTTGACTTCCTTTGCGAACAAGAAAACATTGAATTTACTCACCATAATGCAGATTCTGATGCTTATGCTTGTGCTAAATTGTTTTTAAGAGAGCTTGAAATTTTGGAAATTAGTGACCTAAAGGTATTAGACAAGATTACAAGAAGGGTTGCCAGAGAAGAAAGAATTGCAAAGCAGGAAAGAGATGTTTTAAAGGAAATACGCCGTCAAGAAAAGATTGCTTTAAATAATAACCCCACTACCGAGGCATAGGTTTCCTTCTTTATCGTAGATTACTCCAAACTGTCCTGAGGCTATTCCTTGAATTTTGTCTTCGGATTCTATCCTATAAATATCGTTTATCTTCTTTAGTTTCCCCCTTGTTAGGTCTGGGGTATGGCGTATTTTGAATATTATATCTTTTTCGTCTGAGAAATCTCCCCAAGGGTCTTTTGTGATAAAGTCAAATGCTCCAAGGTTAACTGTTTTGCCATACTGTGTTTCGGGATCATAGCCTTGAGAAACGTATAGTATGTTATTTTCTATATCTTTCTTAACCACAAAGTAAGGTCCTCCACTTAGTCCAAGTCCTTTTCTCTGTCCAATAGTGTGATACCAATATCCCTTATGCGTTCCTATCTTTTTACCTGTCTCAAGCTCTATTATATCGCCTGATTTATCTCCTAAATATCGACTAAGAAAGTCATTATAGTTTATCTTCCCTAAGAAACATATCCCTTGACTGTCTTTCCTAAATGCACTTGGGAGATGGTTTTCTTTAGCAATCTCTCTTACTTCCGATTTTAGCAGATCACCTATTGGGAACATAAGTTTTGAGATTTGCATATAGTTAACTTGTCCAAGGAAGTAGGTCTGGTCTTTTACTTTATCCTTAGCTGTTGAGAGATATGTTAAGTCGTCAACCACAGTTGTTGTGCAGTAGTGCCCGGTTGCTATCTTGTCAAACTCATGTCCCCATTTGCTGATGAAAGAACCAAATTTGATAAGTTTATTACACATCATATCGGGGTTGGGAGTATGTCCACGCCTAACAGCTTCAATTGTGTAGGATACGACATTGTCCCAGTATTCATCGTGGAGGGAAACGACTTCAAACTTACAGCCATATTTTTTAGCAATAAAAGAAGTTATCTCAATATCTTCCTCTGATGGGCAGTCAATATAACCATGCTCATCCTCCATTCCTATCTTTATATAGAATATTGTTGGATCGTAGCCCATCTCTTTTAACTGATGAACCACAACAGAACTATCCACTCCTCCTGAAACTAATGCCGCTATTTTCATGGTGCAAAGGTACAATTATTCTTTTTTATCCCTTTCTTTTGTCGTTTATATTATTTATTTTTGCATTTCATTCTTTATTATATATTCTGATTACTATGGGAAAATTCACACATCTACACGTTCATACTCAATATTCTATTCTGGACGGTGCTGCTAGCATAAAAGGTTTAATGAAAAAGGCGAAGGAGTTTGGGATGGAAGCCTTGGCTATTACTGACCATGGGAATATGTTTGGGGTTTTGGAGTTTTTTGATGTTGCAAAGGAAGAAGGGATTAAGCCACTACTTGGAATTGAGGCTTATGTTGCAAGGGAGGATAGGTTCAATAAAGACCCTAAGAGAATGAGTGGGGATCACCTAATCTTGATTGCTAAAAACCATAAGGGCTACCAAAATCTTATTAAACTAAGCTCTCTTTCCTATAATCCAGATGCTTTCTATAGGACGCCAAGAATTGATAAGGAACTCTTATTTGAATATGCCGAAGGGTTGATCTGCTCTACTGCTTGTTTGGGAGGGGTTATTCCTCAGATGATTCTTTCAAATAACTTGGCAGAGGCTGAAAAAATTGCTTTAGAGTACAAGGATGTTTTTGGAGATGATTATTATTTTGAGGTGCAGAACCACGGCTTAGAGGAGCAAGAATTGGTTAATTCTCACTTATTTGAACTTGGGGCTAAGCTTGGGGTTAAGGTTATTGCAACTAATGATGTTCACTTTGTTAATTCTACTGATTTTGATGCTCATAAGATTTTAATTTGTTTGAATACAGGAAAAACAATTAGTGATACATCGAAACTAATGTATAGTGGGAATGAGTATTTGAAAAGCCAAGCAGAGATGGAAGGGCTATTTAAGGATTTCCCAGAGGTGATAACAAACACACAAGAGATAGTTGATAAGGTTGAGGTCTATGATTTGCATAGAGAACCTTTGCTTCCTATTTTTGAAATACCAGAAAGCTTTGGCTCTCTTGATGACTATAAAGCGAAATATCCACTCAACACAATTAAAGGAGACTTATCAGAAGAGGATATTGAGAAAAAGGGTGGTTATGAGAAGATTATTAGGACTAAATTTGAGAATGAGTATCTGCATTTCCTAACCTATGAGGGTGTAAAGAAAAAATATGGAGAGGATATTTCAGATGAACTAAAGGCAAGGATTGAATTTGAGCTTTCTACTATTGAGTTTATGGGTTTCCCTGGCTACTTCCTAATCGTGCAGGACTTTATCAACTATGCACAAGATGAATTGGATGTTATTGTTGGGCCAGGTAGAGGCTCAGCTGCTGGTTCTGTTGTTGCTTACTGCCTTGGAATTACAGCAATTGACCCTATTAAATATGGACTTCTTTTTGAGAGGTTTCTAAATCCTGATAGAATTTCCCTGCCTGACGTTGATGTTGACTTCGATGATGATGGTAGAGCAAGGGTTTTGGAATATGTTCAAGAGAAATATGGCATTGACCACGTGGCTCAGATTATTACCTTTGGCACAATGGCAGCAAAGAGTGCAATTAGAGATGTTGCAAGAGTTTTAGAGCTACCTCTTGATGAATCTGATAAATTGGCAAAACTTGTTCCTGAAAAGCCAGGCACAACTCTTGAGAAGGCATATAATGAAGTGCCAGAACTGAAATATGCACTTGAGAACGGCTCTAATTTAGTTAAGGAAACCCTGAAATTTGCTAAGCAGTTGGAAGGCTCTGTTAGAAATACCGGAACTCATGCCTGTGGTGTGATTATTGGACCTGATGATTTATCAAAATATGTTCCACTTTCTCTGGCTAAGGATTCTAATATGATGGTTACCCAATTTGAAGGCAAAACCATTGAAGAGGTTGGTATGATTAAGATGGACTTCTTGGGACTAAAGACTCTTTCAATCATTAAGGACGCTTGCATAAATATTCAAAAGGGACACAAGATTCATATAAATCCAAGAGAGATTCCACTGGATGATAAGCTGACATTTGAACTTTTTCAAAGAGGAGATTCTATTGGAACCTTCCAATTTGAAAGTGATGGTATGCGTCAACATATGCAAAACCTAAAGCCAGATAGGTTTGAGGACTTAATTGCAATGAATGCCCTTTATCGTCCGGGCCCAATGCAGTATATCCCTAATTATATTGCAAGAAAGAACAAGAGAGAGCCAGTTGTCTATGCTCTACCAGAGATAACGGAGAAGTATTTGGGTGAAACCTATGGCATTACTGTTTATCAAGAACAGGTGATGCAACTTTCTCAAGCTATTGCTGGCTTCACAAAAGGACAAGCTGACAAACTTCGTAAGGCTATGGGGAAAAAACAAATAGCTGTTATGAACGAATTGAAAGAGAAGTTCATTGAAGGAAGTAAGGCTAAGGGCTTAGATGTTGATGTAGTTGAAAAGATATGGGTGGATTGGGAGAAATTTGCAGAATATGCTTTTAATAAATCCCATTCAACTTGCTATGCTTATATTGCTTATCAAACAGCATGGCTTAAGGCTCACTACACTGCGGAGTATATGGCTTCTATCCTTACTCATAACCTTAGTGATATTAAGAAAATCACATATTATATTGAAGAAACTCAAAGGCAGAAAATTGCAGTCTTAGGGCCTGATGTTAATGAATCGGATCTAAACTTTACTGTAAACAAAAAAGGTGCAATTCGCTTTGGCTTGGCAGCTGTTAAGAGTGTTGGGGAGAAGGCAGCAACTGAAATAATGAGAGAGAGAGAAGCAAACGGTGCTTTTACGAGCCCTTTTGACTTTATTGAGAGGGTGGATTTGAAAACAATAAACAAACGCTGCATTGAGGCTTTAATTAGTTCTGGAGCTTTTGATTCTTTTAGCAATATCCATAGGGCACAGTATTTCCAAAAGTTTAAGACATCTAATAATAACGAAGAGACCTTTGTTGAAAGGATAATTAAATATGGCAATAGATTTAGGTATAAGGAAAACTCTTCTCAGGTTTCTATGTTTGGAGGTGAAGAAAACGCTGAACTATATGAGCCAGAGATTCCTAATTGTGAGCCTTGGACAACAATTGAAATACTAAAAAATGAAAAAGAGTCAATAGGCTTCTACCTTTCTGGGCATCCTTTAGATAAATATTCACTTGAAAGAAAACTATTTGCAAACACAGAACTTGATGAACTGTCAGAAGATTTAGCTCCTTTTGAAGATAAGACCCTTTATTTGATTGGCTCCTTAACTAATTGTGAAAGAAAACAGACCAAGACAGGGAAACCTTATGGCAAGTTTGTGTTTGAAGACCAGACATCAAGCAAGGAGATTATGCTATTTGGTAAGGATTATATTAAACTCAATAATTATTTGATTGAAGGTTTATTTGTATTAATTAAGGCTACGGTTAAAAAGAAAGGATGGGGCGATGAGGCTTCAAAGAACAACTTAGAATTTAAGATACTTCAAATAGAGGAATTAGATGAGGTATTAGATAAATTTGGTAAGGGGATTAAGCTTATTATACCTATTGAAAACATTAACCAAAGCTTTGTTGATAGGGTAACAAAGCTTGCCAAGAAAACAAAAGGCAAGTCCTACCTTAGTTTCTTTGTTAAAGATATTACAGAAGACTTGGAAGTAACATTAAAGGCAAGGAAACACTTTATCTCAATTCATAGGTTTGTCGAAGAGATTAAAGAAATGATTGATGATAAAACGATTTACTCATACGAAGTTGAAAAGGTCAGCATTTAAGAACGGTTATTCAAGCAAATAGAATTTAATAAATGAATAAGCATATTGACTTTAGTATTATTAAATCCTTAGCCTTAGAAGCTGGATTTCAAGACTGTGCAGCAATAAAAGCTAAAGAGTATGACATTTCCTTCCTTTCTAATTGGCTAAACAAGGGTTATAATGCTGAAATGCAATACTTAGGAAACAACCTTGACAAGAGAGAAAACCCTTCCCTCCTACTTGAAAACGGTAAATCTATAATTAGTTTTATTGTTTCGTATAATACGCAAGAGTTTGCAGACTTGCAACTTAACAACACCAAAAACAGAAACAATAACCTGAAATTTGCAGCTTATAGTTACTTTGATGACTACCATAAAGCAATTAAGCAAGCTCTTTATGGGATAATAGCTTGCATACAAGAAAGATATCCAGACTTTAAGGCCGTTGCTTTTGTCGATTCCTCACCTTTTTCAGAGAAGATGATAGCACACGAGGCTGACTTAGGCTTTATTGGAAAGAACTCCTTACTTATTCATAAAGAATATGGCAGCCAAATACTTCTTGGAGAAATCATAACAAACTATTCTACAGACTATAACAAGAACTTAATAGAGGATTTATGTTTAGATTGTAGTCTTTGCATTGAGGCTTGTCCTAATGGGGCTATAAACAATGATAAGACAATAAACGCTAATCTCTGCTCTGGTTATCAGAATATGATTAAGAAAGGAGAGATTGAAGAGGGTATTAGATTAGAGGGTTATATTTATGGCTGTGATATTTGTTTGAACGCTTGCCCTTTTAATAGTAAACCAAAGATAGCAAACTCTAAGATATTAGGCTTAAATACTAATATGCAGGAGCTTAATCTTGCTATAAATAATAATGAGATTGATAAGTCCATATTTAATAAGGCAAAGAAAAAAGGAGCTATTGAAAACATTAAGTTCCAAAAGCTCCTTTCGAATATTGAAAAAGCAAAGCAAGAATCTAATTAGCCAAGCTCTTAATCCTTTAGAATGAAATCAAATAAGGCAATCTTGCTTGAACTCCTTCCATATCTGATATGTTTTTAAGCTGTAAGAAGAATGAATAAGGCTTTCCTAATTCCTTAGTAAATAGCTTCATTTCAACATCACCACCTATTGCTTCCATGATTTGCTCTGTTAAACCTTTAGTTTTTGGATATGCAATAATTGAGTATTCTTTTAGCTTAGCTTCGTTTGATGCTATTTCAATTGCCTTGTATAAGCCTCCAAACTCATCAACTAAACCAATTTCTTTTGCATCTTTCCCAACCCATACTCTTCCTTTTGCAATACTATCAACATAGGTGTCTGTTAGGTTTCTTCCTGTTGCAACTCTATGGACAAAGTTCTTGTAGAATGCATCAATACTTCTTTGCATAATCATTCTTGTGTCAGGTGACATTGGTGAAACTCCACTAATAAATACTGAATTCTTATGAGTTTGAATGGTGTCAAAACCTATTCCAATGCTTTTCTTTAATGCTCTTCCAAAGTTAGGAATTACCCCAAAGACTCCTATAGAACCTGTAAGTGTTGTTGGGTTTGCGACAATCTTTGTTGCTCCACAAGCCATTTCATAACCTGCAGAAGCTGCCATATCACCCATTGATACTATTACTGGTTTAACTTTCTTAGCTGCAAATATCTCATTAGTCATTTGTTCAGAAGCAATCGCATCACCTCCTCCTGAATTTATTCTTAGAACAATAGCTTTAACCCTTTTGTTCTTTACTGCTTTCCTTATCTCATTAACGATTGTTTCACTGCCAATTGACAAATCGCCACCCTTTCCTTGACCAACATCTCCAAAAGCATAAATTACAGCAATCTGATCCTTAGATTTATTAGGCATAATTTCAACAATTGAACTCCTATATCTACTATATTGAACCAAATTAATCTTCTTCATCTTCAAATCTGTCTTAATCTTTTCTTGTAAGTCGGTTCTAAAAGTCAAATTATCAACATATTTATTTTTTAAAGCGTCTTCTGCCATAAAAGCTTCAAGATTTGATACATTATTGTTTAGTGTTTTGATATCTATCTTCCTTGATACAGATATATTATTACCAATATAATCCCAAATTGAACCAAGATAAGCCTTAACCTGAGTCCTATTAGCTTCACTCATCTTATTACTAATAAACATTTCCCCTGCACTCTTATAGTCGTTGTTAGCTGGGCGAAGGAGTTCGACATCAATATTAAACTTATCTAACATATCCTTTAGGAACATGATTTGTCCACCAAGCCCTGTTAATTGAACATGTCCAACAGGATTAAGAGCAATTTCATCAGCCACGGTTGCAAGATAGTAGGAGTTTTGAGTGTAGGTGTCACTAAATGCATATATCTTTTTCTTTGAAGTCTTAAAGTCTAATAGGGCTTCTCTCATCTCTTCTACTGTTGCCCAACCATTAACTTGCAGAAAGGATAAATCTAACATTATAGCTTTTATCTTATCATCTGTCTTTGCTTTTCTAATAACTGAAATAAACTCTGTCATACCTATTGAAGCTCCAGTGTTATTATCGGATGATGCCATTGACAATAAGGCTGTGAAATCACTAACCTCTCTATCGTAAATAGGTTTATCTAATTTCAAAACTAATACGGAATCTTCATTAATCTCAGGCGTTGCACTGGTTGAAGAGGCAATCATAGACGTACCTATTGCAAAGAAAATTAGAACCACAATTATGGTTGAAAGGAATACTCCTAAACAAGAAGCAAACATAAATTTAAAAAACTGCTTCATAATATTAATGTATTAAATGATTAATTATTTGATTTTAATCCTAAGCAATTATCTTATTGATTAGGTTTTTGTTTTAATTATCTATCTTTTGGGCTAACTTAATGTGTTTCTCGTCAATAAAGATTGAAAGATCTACCCCTAAGCTATCCACTCTTACTGCAAAATTATTCTTATTTCCGCTCTTAATAACCCCAACCAATCCTGCAAAAGGTCCTTCAGTTATCCTAACTCTATCTCCCCTATTAGGTCTAATCTCGTTTTCAAGTTCAATTTCAGCCTCTTTCTCTTGTAGAAGTTTCATTGAATCAATTTGATTATCTGGAATAGGACAGGGCTTGCCGTTAAACCAAACGAACTTTATACATCCGCTCATTTGAACAATATTCCATATATCGCATTCCTCAATTCGAGTGAAAACATAGGAAGGAATTAACGGCGTTTCTACCATTTTCTTCCTATCCTTCCACTGTCTTAAACTTTTCCTTAATGGCAAATAAGCCTCATAGTTACTTTTCAATAACTCCTTCTCAACAACCTTTTCCTTTCTTGGCTGAACATATAAGGCAAACCATTTTTTCATAATCTCAAAGTCTATTTCTATATTTGTTCCATATGAAACAATCTTTGCAAGTGCTTAGTTCTAAATAGTATTATTAGAATATAGAATCAATTAATCCCTCATCTGCAATATTTGGTATAGTTATTTTTAAGTTAGGTTCTGATTCCATTGCACGCTTGATTGCAAAAATAGCACCATCGTTTCTTGCCCATGATCTTCTTGAAATGCCATTATTCACATCCCAGTAAAGCATACTCTTCAATCTTCTCTCTGCATCATCGGAGCCATCAAGAACAAGTCCAAAGCCTCCGTTAATCACTTCTCCCCAGCCTACGCCTCCACCATTGTGTATGGAAACCCAGGTTGCTCCTCTAAAGCTGTCTCCAATGCAATTTTGAATAGCCATATCTGCTGTGAAAGATGAGCCGTCATATATATTTGAAGTTTCTCTAAATGGACTATCAGTTCCAGAAACATCGTGGTGGTCTCTTCCCAAAACAATAGGAGCAGATATTCTACCATCCTCTATTGCCTTATTAAACTCAATTGCAATCTTTGTTCTTCCCTCGCAATCGGCATAAAGAATCCTGGCCTGAGAACCAACAATCAATTTATTTTCCTTAGCTCCCTTAATCCAAGTTATATTATCCCTCATTTGTTGAGATATTTCCTTAGGAGAAGTCTTTGCCATTTCTTCCAAAACCTCCATTGCAATTTTATCAGATAAGTCTAAATCCTCAGCCCTGCCTGATGTACAAACCCAGCGGAAAGGTCCAAAACCATAATCGAAACACATAGGTCCCATTATATCTTGAACATAGGAATTATATCTAAATCCACCCTCCTCTTTCATAACATCTGCACCTGCTCTTGAACTTTCAAGTAAGAAAGCATTGCCATAATCGAAGAAATACATACCTCTTTCGCTTAGGGTATTGATTGCAATTATCTGTCTTCTAAGAGACTCATGCACTTTCTCTTTAAATAGTTCTGGCTTCTCTGCCATCATTATATTTGATTCCTCAAGACTTAGTCCAGCAGGGTAGTATCCTCCTGCCCAAGGGTTATGAAGAGATGTTTGGTCAGAACCTATATCTACCTTTATATTATTCTTAGCTGCATATTCCCATAAATCAACAATATTACCTTGATATGCGAAAGATACAACTTCTTTATTTTTTCTTGCCTCTTGAACTCTTGCCCAAAGGTCTTCTAAATTATCATAAACATGGTCAACCCATCCTTGAGAATGACGAGTGTGAATAGCCTTAGGGTTAATCTCTGCCGTTATTGAAACACAACCTGCAATATTACCTGCCTTTGGTTGAGCACCTGACATTCCGCCAAGTCCAGAAGTAATAAAAAGCTTACCACCTAAGCCATCATTTCCTATCTTTCTTCCTGCATTCAAGACAGTTATGGTAGTTCCATGAACAATGCCCTGAGGTCCAATATACATATAAGAGCCTGCTGTCATCTGTCCATACTGTGAAACGCCTAATGCATTGAATTTCTCCCAATCATCTGGCTTTGAGTAGTTAGGGATAACCATACCGTTTGTTACTACAACTCTTGGAGCATCCTTATGGCTTGGGAATAAGCCCATTGGGTGTCCTGAGTACATGACAAGGGTCTGTTCTTCGTTCATTTGTGCTAAATACTTCATAACAAGACGATACTGAGCCCAATTTTGAAAAACTGCACCATTACCACCGTAAGTTATAAGTTCGTGAGGATGTTGTGCGACAGCAGGGTCAAGATTGTTTTGAATCATAAGCATAATTGCCGCAGCCTGTTTTGTCTTAGCTGGATACTCTTCAATAGGTCTTGCATACATATCGTAATCTGGACGAAATCTATACATATATATTCTTCCGTATGTTTCAAGTTCTTGAGCAAATTCCTGAGCCAGCTCTTTGTGAAACTTAATATCGAAATACCTTAGGGCATTCTTTAAAGCCAATTTTTTTTCTTTTACACTAAGAATGTCTTTCCTCTTAGGCGCATGATTTGCTGATAAATCATATTCTTTTTTAGCAGGAAGGAAATCTGGAATTCCTTCGAGTATCGCTTGTTTAAAATCCATATAATTATATTTTTTTATTATCAATCCTATCTAAAGCAAGCCACAAAGTTACAAAATAATTACTAAAAACCGAAATAAGAATTAAAAATCAAATCTAAACCAAATGAAACCCCATATAATAAAAACAAAACGCTGTTTCAAACTCGTAGGTCTTTGTTTCAAACTCACGACATACCCATCTCGCACTCCCTCACATACCCATGTCAGACTACGTGACATACCCATCTCAGCATACTTGACATACCCATGTCAGAGGGTGCGACATACCCATCTCACGTAGTCTGAGATGGGCATGTCCTGAGTTTGAAACAAAGAGTGATGAGTTAAAAGCTTTATATAGAGAGCCTTAAGCCTTATAATAATAGCATGAAATATCGATGAAAAAGAGGTGAAAAACAGCCTAATTTTCCTATATATTCACGTGAAACATATTATTTATTATAAGTAGAAATGAAGTCTTTAAGGATATTACAAAGATCGAGATATTTGGTAAATGAAAGGTTATTACCGTTATCTTGTATGGTATGGTACTCGTTATATTCACAACCAAAGGTGAAGATAAAGAAAGCTGGAACGCCTTTCATAACAAATGGACAGTGGTCACTATTGCAACTCTCACCCCCTACCCTTATTTCATTAAAATATCTCTTATCACTATTGATCGAAAGCATATGCTCTGAGGCTTTAATCTCTTTTTTGCCATTTATAAGGGCTATTCCACCTGAGCCAGTGCCACACATATCCAAATTAAATAAGAATTTGACATTAGAAAGCTCAATCATTGGGTTTGAAGCAGCATAAGTGGAACCAAGAAGTCCAATTTCCTCTGCCGAAACAAAGATAAAAGCAATTGAATAGTCGGAAGGATTTTCTGCATAGTATTTAGCCAAATCCAAAAGCACCGCAACCCCACTGGCATTATCATTTGCACCTGGGAAATAGCAGTCATCCCCTATTTTTCCTAAGTGATCATAGTGTGCAGTGAAAACAAAAAGGCTATCCTTATGTTTTTTACCCTCAACAAATCCCCAAACATTTTGAGATTGGTAGTTTTCCACATAATTAGCTTTAATGCTTAGCTCAAGAAATTTGATTTTCTTTCCTTTGAGAGCATCTCTTAGTTCAATAACAGGAAATTTGCTAACATTTCTCCCCATTAAGTACTGCATCTTGCTTGAATTTTGAATAATAACAAGCTTAGGTACTATATTTTCTTTTGATAATGTTCTTATAAATGCAGATACTTTTCCCTTATCCTGAGTAGATAAATCGAAGACTATGGTTTTATTATTAAGTTTTTCTTTATTCTTTTCGAGTTTTTTATCATTAAGGGAAATAAAAACAGGTTTTTCATTCTCAAGAATAAGATTTGTTGTTGGGGATGAGCCATAAAGGATATAGTCCTTGCCAAGTATTAGATATGAACTATCTTTTGAATGAAGTTTTAGCTGACATTTTTCAATATTATTAATACTTAATTCAAAGTTCTGCTTATAAGAATTGTTTTTTATAGGCTTAATCCCATTCTTTACTAACTCTCTTTCAATGAAGTTAGCGGATTTCTTATCTCCATCGTCTTGGTATCCTCTTCCACCAAAGTCTTTGGATATTAGACTATCTAAGCAGTAGTGCGCATATTTATATGACTGGGAAAATGCTTGATTTGTAAGCAGAAGGATAAAAAGTAATAGTTTTATTTTCATTTTTTCTCTTATTAATTATTCGATTTTATTAGTTCTCTCTTATTTTTCCAGTCTTTTTTCCAAATAGAGTCTTCAATTATCTTGTTTTCAAAATTAATACTCCTCCCATTCTCATCCTTCTTTATCTTTCTTGCCTTTCCCTCTAATATTTGTTTTTCTATTTCTTCAATAATTACTTCATTCGAAACCTTATCTAATTTCAAAAAAAGGTATATCCCCAATTCATTATTAAACTTATCCATAATTTCTGAAGCCTCATCGTATCCAGAATTGAGAATCTTCTCAAATATTATCTTATTATAGCTTTCGTAGATATTTGAAAATCTCCTGGCTTTCTCAATCCCAATTTCTGAGGAAAGTTTATAGAGTAGGAAAATATGACGAAAAGCATCCACTTGCCCCTCCCATGGATTTGAGTCAAGGAAATTTTGCTTTTGTTTTTCTCTTAAAACTGAATTAACCTCTTTAGTAATTTTTCTAACTCTTAAAGACGATATTGGTTTAGTGATTATAAAAAATTTATCCTTTGAATTAATTTCAAGAAATATCTTTTTAAAATCTTGAGAATAGGAATTAGCAAAATAAAAAATGAAAATAAATAAAAATACTATCTTTTTCGTCATAATTTTAACTTATCTTAACTAATATAGGTGACCAGTTGCCAAGTTTGATTTAAACTTTTAACTCAAAATGTTAAAAAATAGCTTTTACATTGATTTATAAAAGCTATTTTATATTATATATCAGCTATTTGAATAGCTATTAAATGTTAAAATATGAAGTTTTAGTTTAATAGAATTTTAATTCAATTTTGGCTTAATTTCGATATTATTAAGATTTATTAGATTATTCCAAGCTTTTTTGAAAGATCGAGCATTTTTATTATTGGTTTCCTTGCCTCATCCATTAAATCCTCTTCAAGGATTATTTCATATTTTTCTTCTTCAAGAGATGCAAGAACTTTGTCGATTGTATTTAATTTCATAAATCGACAATCATTACAAGCACAACTCTCATCTTGAGTTACAACAATGAAATCTTTTTCTGGATTATCTTTCTTTAATTGGTGGACAATGCCAGATTCTGTTGCAACTAAGAACTTAGTATTTTTGTGAGTCTTAACAAAATTAATCATTGCAGAGGTTGAGCCGACAAAATCAGCTATTTGAAGAACTGCATCATTACATTCAGGATGTGCAACAAGCGTATAATCAGGGTTTTCTTTCTTTTGTTTTAAGACATATTCAGCTGTCAGTAACTCATGTACCTCGCATGTTCCTTGCCATAAAAGCATATTTCTTCCAGATATTCTATTAATATAACCACCAAGGTTTCTGTCTGGTGCAAAGATTATTTTTTGTTCTTTTGGTAATGAGTTAACTATTTGTAATGCATTGCCAGAAGTACAAATAATGTCAGATAAAGTCTTTATATTTGCACTACAGTTTATATATGAAATAACTATATGATCTGGATTTTGTTCTTTGAATTTTTGAAAGTCTTCCTTAGGACAAGAGTCTGCAAGAGAACATCCTGCATCCATATCTGGAATGATAACTTTAGTTTTCGGGTTAAGTATTTTAGCAGTTTCACCCATAAAATGAACTCCACAGAATAAGATAAGGTCTGATTCAGTGTTTTTTGCTTTTTCAGCTAAATTTAAACTATCACCTATGAAATCTGCAATGTCTTGAATTTCTGGTATTTGATAATAATGCGCAAGTATTACAGCATTTTTCTCCTTTTTGAGCTTAATTATTCTCTCTATCTTATCTTCTGTACTCATTTTCTATATTTCTTATAGTATTATACTTTCTTTTTATATTAATATTATTATAATATATAGCCCTGTTAGTATGGTTAAAAGTTCTTGTTATAAATTTTCTTTTTCTTAAAAACTCTAATATCTAAACAAGTTACTAATAGATTGCAAACTCATAATAACTTAAATATTAATCTAATAATATGGTTATTAACAATAGCATCATTATTTTTTGTTGTTGAAAGAATAATTTATTATTTTATACTTTTTAGTTCAAAACTCTATTGATGCAGTCTTAATAACTTGGCTATTTATCAACAAAATTATATGTTATTAATATGATAAACAAATTTTGAACAAAAAATCGATAGTTATCAACATAGAATGTGTTAATCTTTTTGTCTTTTGAAACTAAATTACTTGCGAAATAATCAGTAATTTTGCTTTTAGTTAGGGAGCTTTATTATCAAACAAATAAACAAAATCAGTATTTATTAATCAAAATAAACTTATCAACACACAATGAAAATATCAAATATTATACCTATAGCGTCAGACCATGCTGGCTATGAATTAAAGGAATTCTTAATCAAAGAACTTAGTAATCAGGGATATGAATTGAAAGACTATGGTACTTTTTCAACTGATAGTTGTGATTATCCTGATTTCATACACCCTCTTGCAAAAGATATAAACGATGGAATTTATGATAGAGGATTAATTATGTGCGGAAGTGGAAATGGAGTTCAAATGACTGCAAACAAATATTTAAAAGTTAGGTGTGCTCTTTGTTGGAATGAAGAA
This sequence comes from Bacteroidales bacterium, assembly GCA_041673165.1. Classification (GTDB taxonomy): domain Bacteria; phylum Bacteroidota; class Bacteroidia; order Bacteroidales; family P3; genus UBA10566. Next base: position 14,722 of record JBAYYI010000004.1, on the reverse strand, counting down.
TTAGCATCTTTAGCTCGTCAACACAACGATGCAAATATTTTAGCTCTTCCAGCGAGATTTATTCCACAAGAGGAAGGACTAAAGATTGCTTTAAAATATTTGAATACCGATTATGAGGGTGGGAGACATCAAAGAAGAGTTGACAAAATATCTATTCTCTTAAAGTAAAAACTAAAATGAAAACCAACGAGTATAAATTTTTTATTTCGGATTGCAAGGTAGCTATTGAAAATAATAAGTCAATTGATATTTCTTACGATATTGAGGATATATCTCTTAGAAACTTTAAAAGTTATAGTAATGCTAAAAAGAAAGCAGCTAATTTAAGACAGAAATATATTAATCATATTGATGAATTATTAGTATCATTTGAGAAAAAATATACTGAGAGTGGTTTAGAAGTTAATTGGGCAGTTGATTATAATAGCCTTATTGAAGACGTTTTTAAAATTTTTAGTGAGAATAAGATAAAGGAAGTAAATGTTTTTGAAAGCAAATTCATTAAGGAATTAGGGCTAATTAAAAGTTTAAAAGAAGAAGAATTTACCATTAGTCCTCAATCTAAAAAATGTGTTATTTTTGAACCAAGATATGCTATTTCTCAAACAGGAAGTTTGTTTTTAGAATTTGGGTCTGCTTTAGAAATGGAGCTTGTTATGGAAGCAGAATTTAAGATATTTGTTTTTCCTTTTAATAATGTTCTTAAACATGTTGAAGATATTGAATTATTATCACAACTCTATTCAATTAATAAGAACAAATCAGATTATTTATCCCTAACAACAATATATAGTCCAACAATAAGTAAAGAAAAGAATATAGAACTTTTTATTGTTGATAATGGAAGGACTAGTCTTCTTGAATCAAAAGAACATAGGAAGGCGTTAACGTGCATTGATTGCGATGCTTGTAAAAAAGTATGTCCAGTTTATGCCTTGATAGGAGATAAGCCTTATAATAATGTTTTTACAGGTCCAGTTGCGAATGTAGTATTACCATTTTTAGAAACAGTTGATGGATGTAAGCACCTTAGTTTTAATTGTGTTCTATGTGGAAATTGTGTAAAGGTATGCCCTATGAATATACCTATAACAGATTTAATTATTGCTAATAGAAATATGTTTTTTGAGAATAGAAATATGGATTTTAGCGATAGATATACAGTTAAAGTGTTAAATAATTATCTCATTAGTAGAAAAAAATTAAATAAAAAGGCTTGGAGAAAAGAGATACTTCTAAAATTTATAATAAAAAGAAAGCTTACAATCTCAAGGCCCTTTCCTAAGTTTGCTAAAGAAACATTCTCTCAATCAAAATATCAAAAATGAAATCAATAATTGATATCAATTCCATAGATAAAATCATAATAGAAGAGAAGTCGAAAGTTGATAAGAAAGAGGTTGCAATTAAATGTTTGCAATGTTTAGATTTAACTTCACTTTCTTCAACAGATAATGAAGAATCTATAAAGAAACTTATTCAAAACTCATACATTGAAGAGTTAAAAGGAATAAAGGTTGCAGGATTATGTGTTTATCCTAATTTTATAAAAGTTTTAAGTGACAATCTCTTCGATAATGAAATAAAGAAAGTTGTTGTTGCAGGTTATTTCCCTTCTGGACAAAATCCTTTAGAACTTAAATTAAATGAGATTAGATTTGCAATTGATAATGGTGCTGAAGAAGTCGATATAGTAATAAATAGAGGATTGTTTTTGGAAGGAAAATTTGATATTGTTTCACAAGAAACATCGAAAGTTAAAGAAATATGTGGAGATAAAACACTAAAAGTTATTTTGGAAGTAGGGGAGTTAGGCTGTTTTGAAAATATATATAAGGCAAGTATAATAAATCTTGAAGCAGGAGCTGACTTTATTAAAACCTCAACAGGAAAAATTGAAAAGGGTGCAGATATTTATTCATTTGCTATAATGCTAAAATCAATTCTTGACTATAAAGAAAAAACTGGCGTTTTAAAATCAATTAAGGCGGCGGGGGGCATCTCTACGTTTGAACAAGCCTTAGATTACTATATTCTATTCTGTCACTTCTTAGGGAAAGAAAATCTAAATCCGAAACACTTTAGAATAGGGGGGAGTAGGTTAAAAGATAATTTAGTTCAGTTCATATTAAATCATCCATAATAAATAATTATTTTTATAGAACTATCTTTATCAAATTCTTATTAAAGATTTTCAATTGCAAGTTAAAAAACTAGTCTCTATATATGAACATTAGTTTTAGCTTTCATTATTTTCTATATACTACAATAATAAAAGCTGAAATTTTATAATTAATTTCAATCATTGTAAAATAAAATATTAACTTTGTAGGTCAATTATAATTTATATAATGTTAATAGTATAAATATGAAGCAATTAAGAAATAGATTCGAAAAATACACAGAACCTCAGAAAGTAAAGGAACTAGGGATTTATCCTTATTTCCGTACTATCTGTAGTGACCAAGATACAGAGGTATTGATGGACGGTAGAAAGGTTTTAATGTTTGGATCTAATAGCTATCTTGGGCTTACTAATCATCCAAAAGTCATTGAAGCAGGAATTGAAGCTTTAAAGAAATATGGTTCAGGATGCGCTGGCTCTCCATTCTTAAATGGAACATTAGATATACACATAGAACTAGAAGAAAAACTGGCTGCCTTTGTAGGTAAAGAAAAAGCAATTGTTTTTTCAACAGGCTTTCATTCTAATATTGGAGTTATTCCAACAATAGTAGGTAGGGGAGACCATTTAATTTTAGATGAATTAGATCATGCCTCAATAATCGAAGGAAGAAGAATATCATACGCAAAGAACTATAAATTCAAACATAATGATATGAGTTCATTGGAGGATATTTTAAAAAAGATACCTTATGATGAAATCAAATTAATTGCTGTTGATGGAGTATATTCTATGGAAGGAGATATTGCAGATATACCAGGAATTAAGAAATTGGCTGAACAATATAATGCAGATATTTATGTTGATGAGGCTCACAGCTTAGGAGTCTTTGGAAAAGGGGGGAGAGGTATTTGCAACCATTTTGGATTAACTGAAGATGTTGATTTGATTATGGGAACATTTAGTAAGAGCTTAGCTGCAATTGGAGGTTTTATTGCAACAGATGCAGAGACCATTAATTACTTAAAACATAATTCAAGAACATATATTTTCTCTGCTTCAATTGCACCCTCAGCAACTGCAAGTGTTATTGCAGCAATAGATGTTATGATTCAAGAGCCTGAAAGAATAGCTCATCTATGGGATATAACTAATTACTCACTTAATGCATTTAGAAGCTTAGGCTTTGAGATAGGAAAGACACAATCTCCAATAATTCCACTTTATATTAGAGATACTCAGAAAACGTTTATGATTACAAAGGAACTCTATGATGCTGGAATATTTGTTAACCCTGTTATTCCACCAGCGTGTAGTGCTGACTCAACTCTAATACGTTTTTCTTTAATGGCAACACACACCCATGCACAGGTTGATATTGCTATAGATCAACTAACAAAAGTATTTAAGAAGTATGGCGTTATCAAATAACAAATAACATATCTGTAAATGGATAATTTAATTAGAATAGAAGAGGTAAAGGATAAAAAAGGATTCAATCAGTTTTTGAAATTTCCTTACAAACTTTTTAAGGACGATAAGATGTGGGTTCCTTCCTTAATAATGGATGAGAAAACTACATTCAATAAAAAGAAAAATCCAGCATTAGAATTTTGTGACCATAAGATATTCCTAGCCTATAGAGGTGAGGAGTTAGTTGGTAGAATAGTAGGAATACTAAATAATAAAGCTAATGAAATATGGAATCAAAAGAGGATGCGTTTTGGATGGTTCGATTATATTGATGACATAGAAGTTACTGAAGCTCTTCTAAAGGCTGTTGAAGATTGGTCTAAGGAAAAAGGTATGGATGAGGTTGTAGGTCCAATGGGCTTTACCGATATGGACAAAGAGGGTATGATGGTTGAGGGATTTGATGTCAATTGTCCAATAGCTTGTTATTATAACCCTTCTTACTATTCCCCTTTAATTGAAAAATTAGGTTATGTTAAGGAAGTGGATTGGGTACAATATGAAATACCTGCCAACCAACCAGTGCCTGAAAAGATAAGTAAGATAAATAATCTTATAAAAGCAAAATACAATTTAAAGATTGTTGAGGGCTTATCGAAGAAAGAAATAGTTAATCTTTATGGCAAAAAGATATTCCATGTAGTTAATAAATCATTTGCAGGACTTTTCGGATACGTTCCTCTTAACGATAGGCAAATTGATTTCTATATAAGTCAGTATTTTAGTTTTATTGAACCAAGATTAGTTTGTTTTATTGTTGATGAGAAAGATGATGTTGTGGCATTTGGTGTTTCTATGCCTTCTCTCTCTGATGCTCTAAGAAAAAGCAAAGGAAAGCTATTCCCTTTTGGATGGTATCACCTTCTAAAAGCCTTAAAGAATTACAGCTATATCGATTTATATATTAATGGAGTTGATCCAGATTGGCAAAACAAAGGAGTTCATTCCTTGTATTATGTTGAAATGAACAAACGTTATATTGAGTTGGGAGCTAAGATGGCAATTGCAAACCCACAGCTTGAATCAAATCAAGCATCTCAAATATGGGAAAAATACGAAAGCAGAATTGCAATTCGTAGAAGAGCCTATATCAAACAAATTTAAAGAAGAAAAATGCAAAAGGTTTTAGTTACAGGAGCAAGTGGTTTTATTGGGAGTAGCTTAGTTGATAGGCTGCTTCAAGAGGGTTATGATGTGACTGCTGGAATTAGAAAAACAAGCAGTAGGGAATACTTACAAGATAGTAGGATAAACTTTATAGACCTACCTTATAATAAACCTGAAGAGCTATCTGATATATTAAAGAAGGAAAACTTCTCAACCATATTTCATCTTGCAGGAATAACTAAGGCAAAAAAGCAATCAGACTTTGAAAGAATAAACTTTGGATATACCAAAACGCTAATAGATGCAATTAAAGGCTTAGACGTAAAACTTATATTCTTTAGTAGCTTTGCAGCATGTGGAGAGGGGGAAGAGATTAACTTTACTCCAAGAAAGGTTACAGATGAAAACACCCCCAATACTGGATATGGCAAAGCTAAACTTATGGCTGAAGAGTATCTAAGGGCAAATTTTGAAAATTATATCATTCTTAGACCAACTGGAGTTTATGGTGCACGTGAAACAGATTACTTTGTTTACTTCAAAACCCTTAATAATCACTTAGAACCATACCTTGGATACACTGCTCAACGCTTGACTTTTGTCCATATTGACGATTTAGTTGAAGTATGTATGCTTTCGATGAAGTCAGAAATTAAAGGAAGAACTTATTTTGTTAGTGATGGAAATGTTTACTTAGACACTGAATTTGCAAAAATAACAAAAGAAGTTTTAGGCAAAAGAACTATAAAGCTAAAATTTCCGTTATTTATTGTGTCTTGGATAAGTGGGTTTATGGAAGTCTTAGGTAAACTAACACAAAGGACATATACTCTAAACAAAGATAAGTACAATATCCTAAAAGCAAGGAATTGGAACTGCGATATTGACAACCTAAAACAAGACTTAGGCTTCCGACCACAAATAGACCTAAGAAAAGGAGTTGAGAAGACGATTAAGTGGTATAAGCAAGAGAAGAAGTTAAAGTAGAGAAAAGATTGAATGAAGGAGTGTAAGAGTGAAGACTAATGAAATAATAATATCGAAGTTAGATAAATTCATAAGAAAATATTATAAGAACAAGCTAATTAAAGGATTGTTATATTCAACATTCCTGCTTTTTAGCTTTTTTCTTATACTTAATACCCTTGAATACTTCAACTACCATTCCATAATAACCCGTTCAATACTTTTCTATTCCTATCTTCTAATTGCAATAGTAATACTTTACTTCTTTATAGCAATACCCCTTTTTAAGATATTCAGAATAACCAAAACAATATCCTATAAAGACGCAGCAGATATCATAGGCAAACACTTCCCAGAGGTTTCCGACAAACTCCTCAACCTACTCCAGCTCCAAGAGCTTTCATCTGAAAACGATTCACAGCTATTAGAAGCCAGCATTTCTCAAAAGACAAAAGAGCTAAGTCCTGTCCCTTTCTTAGGAGCCGTAGATATATCAAAGAACAAGAGATATATCAAATGGGTTTCAATTCCCTTAGGAATAATCCTACTATCTTTAATTTTCTTTCCAAGTTTCATAAAAGAGCCAACCTATAGATACATTAATCACGAAAAGTATTTTGAAGCCCCAGCGCCTTTCTCATATAAACTAATAAATAAGAGCTTAGAGACCCTCCAAAACGAAGATATAACAATAAGCGTTAAGATAGAGGGGGAGATGCTTGTTGATATGGTTAATATCGTTGTCAATAAACAAATATTCCAGATGAAGAAAGAGAAGAAAGATATATTCTCTTATACCATCAAACAAATACAAAACACAAGTTCTTTCCACTTTGAGGCGGCAAGCATAGTAAGTAAGGACTATAAGATAGAAGTACTGCCAAAGCCAATCCTTTTAGACCTACAAGCCGTTATCACATTCCCATCCTATACCAAGCTAAAAGAAGAGTCATATACAAATATCAGCAATTTCTCTATTCCAAAAGGAAGCATAGTTAGTTGGAAGGCGGTAACGAGAGATACCAAGAAATTTATTTTTAATTATAACGGCATGCAAGATGTTTTCACCCCAAGCAAGGAAGGAAGATTGTCGTTCTCCAAAACCATACTAAGCGATTTAAGCTATCAAATCCTAACCAAGAACAATTATACCACATTTACCGATTCCCTCCAATTTTCAATATCTATTATCCCTGACCTAAGCCCTCAAATAGCAGTCATAGAGCAAAGGGATAGCATAACTAGCGAAAGAGTATATTTTAGAGGACAAATAAAGGACGATTATGGGTTTTCCAAATTAGAATTCCATATTGAGACATATAGGAAAGACCAAGACGCAAAAACAATAAGAAAAGAACAAGTTACATTCTCCAAAAACGAAAATGCACAAGAGTTCTATTTCTCCTACGATTTATCAAGTCAAGACCTTAATCCAGGAGATAGGGTAGTCTATTATTTTGAAGTTTGGGATAATGATGGGATTGATGGAGCGAAATCAGCCCGATCAACAAGTTTCTCAATAGAACTACCAACAATGGAAGAGATTGATAAGAAACAAGAAAAGACAAGCTCAGACATCAAAAGGGAAACAGACCAATCCCTTGCGGACTTAAAGAAAATTCAAGAAGAGATTAAGCAACTAAATAAGAAAATGCTTGAAAAGAAAGAATTGGACTGGCAAGACAAGAAACAAATACAAGAACTAAAACAAAAACAAGAGAAAATAAAGTCCACATTAGAGCAGATAAGCAAGAAAATCAAAGAAAATAATAGCTTAGATAATAAATACAAAAAACAATCCGAAGAAATTCTTAAGAAACAACAAGAATTGGAAAAACTATTCCAAGAAGTAGCAAAAGATATGTTTGACGAAATCAATAAAATGATGAAAGAAAACATAAAGAAAGAAGACCTCAAAGACGCCTTAGATAAGATAAAGATGAACAATGAGGACTTGGAAAAGCAATTGGATAGAAACCTTGAGATGTTTAAGCGGTTGGAAGTAGAGAAGAAGCTCGAAGAAACCATAGATAAGCTAAGAGAAACTGCAAAAGAGCAGAAGGAATTGTCCCAAGAGACTAAAAAGAACCCTAAAGACAACGAAAAATTACAAGAAAAGCAAGAAGAGCTTAATAAATCATTTGAAAAAATAAAGAAAGACCTACAAGAGGTAGAGAAGAAAGCCGCAGGACTTGAAGAGCCGCAAGATATAAAAAGAGATAAGGAAAAAGAAAACTCCATATCTAAGGAGCAATCAAAGGCAAAGCAAGAAATGGAGCAGAAAAAGAATAAAGAAGCTGCCAAGAGCCAAGAATCAGCCGCAGAAAAGATGGATGAAATGGCAGATTCCTTAGAAGAGCAGCAAAAGGAGAATGAAGAAGAGCAGTTAGCAGAAGATATTCAAGAGGTAAGACAGATTCTGAAAAACCTTGTCAAGATATCCTTTAACCAAGAGGCAATAATGCAAAAGGTGAGAGAGACATCCGTAACAGACCCTTCATACCAAGGACTAATCAATACTCAAAACAAAATCAAGAATGATATGAAGATGATTTCTGATAGTTTATATGCAATGAGTAAGAGGCAACCCCAAATAAGCAGGGCAATAAATAAAGAACTCACTGCAATAGACAATCAAATCAATAACTCCTTAGAAAAGCTCCTACAATATAATCAAAGCATATACGGTTCGTTCAAAAACACCCAATCAACAGCTTCCCAACAATATGCAATGACTTCGATGAATAATCTTGCACTAATGCTAGCCGAAAGCCTTAATAATATGCAGCAAGACATGAAATCCAAGTCAGATAGCAAGTCTAAGTCAAAGGGAAAACCAAAAAGCCAATGCGATAAGCCAGGACAGTCAGGTAAGAAGAACCCTAAAAACATGAGAGAGCTACAAGACGCCCTTAATAAAGAGATGGAAAGATTGAAGAAAGAACTTGAGGGAAAAGAAAAAGGTAAGAGTGGAAAACCAAAGATAGGAGAGAACGGACAAATGAATGAAGAGCTGGCAAGGATGGCTGCTCAGCAAGAGATGATACGCAAGATGATGCAGGAATATGCAGAAGAATTAAAGCAAGAAGGAGGACAGGCAACAGGCGAATTAGATAATTTAATGCGTCAAATGGAACAAACTGAAACGGATATCGTAAACAAAATTATCAATCAGCAGACCATCAATCGTCAAAACAATATTCTAACAAGAATGTTGCAACACGAGAAGGCTCAAAAGAAGCAAGAACAAGAGCAGAGAAGGGAATCTACTGAGGGGAAGGACATGTTTGATAAATCTAATAACCAGTTTATTGAATTCAATAAACTAAAAAATCGAGAGTTAGAACTATTCAAGCAAATCCCTCCAATATTTTCTCCCTACTATAAGGAGAAAGTAAATGATTTTTTTATTAATTTGAAAGTTGAAACAAAAGAATAAACTCAATGAAACAAAACTACGATACTGTCGAGTTAAGTGCAGATAAAACCCAAAGAATAAAAGCTCAGGCTTTAGTTGAAGAGATATGCGATAGATTTAATTTGCATAACTATTTTGGAATACTTTCTGTTGTGATAGATGAAGCAATGGACATAATATACAGCAATACAGAGCTAAGCCCTGAATTCAAGTCCGACTTTATCTTTGAACAGTGTGTCAATGGAGTGTGTTTCACCTTCAAATCCAATGAAGAGGTCTTCACAGCAGTTTCCGAGCTAATTGAAATGCTGAGCAATGAATACAATATCTTAGATCAGGGTAAGACCTTGGAGCTAATATTTTATGTAAATGGCATAGACGAAGATAATCTCAAGACAAGGCAAAATCATTTCAAAGTATTTTTCAAGTCAAAAGCCCTATCCGCAGAAATCCCAAGCGACTTACACAAAAACGAACTATAATAAAAACAATCCGTCCTTAATCAAGTTGACGGATTTTTTTATAACCAATAATTCCTAACTTAATTCACCTGTTTTAAGTTAGGAATTTCTCGTTTTTTCCTTCAAAATACACCCCCAAAACCAAGAGCTAAACAACTGATTTAAAGAGCCAAACTTTTTAATCAAAGAAAGGAACTCGTGACATACCCATGTCGCACTCGCTGACATGGGTATGTCACACTTCCTCACATGGGTATGTCAGCACCCGTGACATGGGTATGTGAGCAATGCTGACATGGGTATGTCAGCGAGTGTGACATGGGCATGTCACGAGATTGAAACAAAGAAAGAAAAGTTTGGAACAAAGACTTAGGTTTTGAGAATAGAGAATGAGGGCTTCAATCTCAAGAAATCGGGGTTTAATGTCAAGAAATCGGGTTTTAATTTAAAGAAAGAGTTTTTTGGAATAAAGATATGATTTATAATTAGTTTCCTTGATATCAATCTCTGTTAAAAAACCAAAAAGAATATGATTATTTGTTAAAATTCCTTGCATATTTCAATGAAATGAAGTATTATTGCATATTGTTTATGTAATGAACAAGGATATTTAAGAGTTAAACCCTTTAGTTTCAATCTAATAATTCTAATTATTATCTGAATATCCTATAATTGCAAAAGCGTTAAAATAGTGTCTTATGCTTTGCTTAAAATTATTTAGTAGAACTTTATTATACATAATTATTTGTAATATCTCTATTGCTTAAGTAAAGTAGTATTTATTAATCAATTAACAATATATTAAACCATGGATATAAAAATTTATAATTCAGAAAACAAGCCTAATAATGATGAAAAACAAGAGATAATCGACTTTCTCTTTAAAAATCTTGATGAGTTTGGTGACGATAGAGAAGATATTGCAAAATGTATTGACTATGCCTTAAAGGAAATGATTGGTTTTGGGGGGTTTGTCCTTGTAGCGCTTGAAGGAGATACTCTTTCTTCTGTCGTGGTTGTCAATAAAACGGGTATGAATGGGTTTATTCCTGAAAATATCTTTGTCTACATTGCAACCCATAGGGATATGAGAGGTAGGGGTATAGGTAGTAAATTAATTAGTAAGGCACTCGAAATGTCAGAGGGTTCAGTGGCTTTGCATGTTGAGCCAAATAACCCTGCGAAACTCTTATACGAAAAATTAGGTTTCACAAATAAGTATCTTGAGATGAGGTATATTAAAAAATAAATAAGATGACATATATTAATCTTGATAGAGAAAAGTTAAGATATAATTTTAATTACCTCAATAACCTTTTCAGAGAGAAAGATATTGAGTGGTCGATTGTTTCAAAGCTGCTTTGTGGTGATAGGGATTACTTAGAAGAAATTCTATCTTATGATATAAACCAGATATGTGATTCAAGGATATATAATTTGAAGAGGATTAAGAAAATAAGACCTGATATTGAGACCGTATTTATTAAACCCCCTGCAAAGTACACAATAAAGAATGTGGTAATGTATGCTGATATTTCTATGAATACTGAAATTGAAACCATAAAACTATTATCCCTTGAGGCTAAAGCTCAAAACAAGGTTCACAAGATTATCATTATGATAGAGCTTGGGGAGTTGAGAGAGGGCATAATGAGGGATAGTATAATGGACTTTTACTCCAGTATATTTGAACTTGAAAACATAGAAGTGGTTGGTATAGGTGCAAATCTTTCTTGCCTTTATGGAATTTTGCCAAACCACGATAAGTTAATCCAACTAATACTTTATAAACAATTAATTGAGGCTAAATTCCAGAAAGAGATAAAATATGTTTCGGGAGGCTCATCTGTAACCATTCCTCTTATATATCAAAACCTGCTACCTAAGGGAGTAAATCATTTTAGGGTGGGAGAGACCTTGTTTTTAGGGACTGACGTCTATAATGATACTAATCTAAAAGATTTAAAAACAGATATATTTCTACTCTATTCAGAAATCATTGAGTTAATTGAAAAACCTGTTGTTCCTATGGGTGAAATGGGTACTAATGTAGAGGGTCACTCTCCTGTTTTTGACCAAAATCTAATAGGGGAAACCTCTTATAGAGCAATAATTGACGTTGGGCTATTGGATGTTGACTCAGCCCACATTGAGACTATGGATAAGGATATTACAATAGTTGGATCAAGTTCTGACATGTTTGTGATTGACCTTGGCGATAACAAGAAAGGATATAAGGTTGGTGATGAAATTGCGTTTAGATTGAACTATATTGGCATTCTAAGGGTGCTTCACTCAAGGTATATTGAAAATAGGATATCTTAAAACTCCTTATAGATTCAAATAACTAAGGCTTTTAGTCTTGTTTTCTATATATGTATTCGTTAGAACATACATTATTGCAAAGAAATACGCACCCATACTTCTGTCAAGCATAGATTCAAAAAGGAAACTAAAACCAATGATAAGATAAATGGTTAAGAGGTAGTATTCTTTGTTATTTACTATCTTAATTATTGGGAGAATAAACATTAGGATTAGAATTATAAGTCCTATAACGCCTAATGCAATTGTTGTTTGTATGTATTGGTTGTGAGCATTCAAATAAGAATAAAACTTAACATGGCTTTCTTCATATAGATTATCAAGGCTTTGTTTAACATCTCCTGTTCCCTGACCAAATATTGGCTTTTCTAAGATTAGCTTTAAGCTACTGCCATATATAAACTTTCTTTGGCTCATGCTGCTTTCCCCATAATTTTTAGTCTGAGTCTCTGTCAAGCTTGTAATTGCAATATTATTTCTTTTATTTAGGGAGTCCAAACTAAATATTCCTATATAGGCTATTGCAATTGAAAGAAGTATGATGATGGATTGTATTCTCTTTTTCCTAGCAAAGAACATATTATGTATTATCCAAATATATGCAATACTCATAACCATAAACCCACTTTTAGAGTTTAGCATTAAAATAAAGAATGTTATAAGGGATGAAACAATTATTTTGATTGCTCTAACTGAATTTCCTTTTATATTATACATTTGTTCGAGTGGAAGGATATATATTAAGATTAAGCCCACTGAGGCAAACATTGCAAGATAGGAAGGATGAAGTGAGGCGCTAAGACTTGTGTATGTTATTTCTGAAATGATTGGATTAGAATTTGTAATGGCTCTAATTATTCCATAACCAAAGCAGTAGAATATATTTATTAAAAGTCCAATAATTATTACGACAGAGTATTTGAATAAATAGTCCTTTGTTAGAAATTTTGGGGGAAGGAATAGGAAAAGGATTGGTAGTATAAGAATTGGTAGCTTTATTTGTAGGTCGAAAAGTGCCTCATTCCTATCAGATGAATAGAAAATACCAATCACATGAAGGGCATAGAAAAGAATAGGTAGGAGGAATGATTTTCTTAGATTAGGCTTGGGAGAATATGTTTTTGAAATAAAGGAAGTAATTAGCAGCAAGGCAAGTATGGTAAGTGATAAACTCTTGAATAGGGGAGGAAGATAGATGGATAAACAAATAAATAATATGGATAAAAGAATGGATTGGTCAAATATATTTTTAGTTTTATCTTTCATTGAAAAGAATTTATCAAATAATAATTGAAATGAATTAATTGCAAATGTACACATTTTGAATATTATTTGTACATTTGTAAGTTGAAATAACATATATTCAATATATAATGAAAAAGGTTAGTTTACTTATTCCTGCATATAACGAAGAGCAAGTCCTTAATCTTCTATACCAAAGGATAAAATCAATTATAGATAGCATTCCGCAGTATGATTGGGAGATATTATTTGTTAATGATGGAAGCAAGGACAATACTTTAGCTGTTTTATATAGCCTTAGAGCACAAGACAAGAGGATAAACATATTAGACCTTTCAAGAAACTACGGTAAGGAAGTTGCTATGCTTGCGGGCTTTGACTATGTTAGGGGAGATGCAGTTATTATCTTAGATGCTGACTTGCAAGACCCACCTGAGCTAATTCCTCAAATGTTAGAACATTGGGAAGAGGGCTATGATGATGTTTATGCAAAGAGAAGGACAAGGAAGGGTGAGAGCTTTTTTAAGAAAAAGACAGCAAAATGGTTCTATAGTATCTTGCAAAAGAGTACTAAGATACCAATACAATTAGATACTGGCGACTTCCGTTTGTTAGATAGAACCTGTGTTGATGCTCTTAGAAAGATTAGAGAGTCCAACAGATATACAAAAGGGATGTTTAGTTGGATTGGATACAATAAGAAAGAAGTTCTTTTTGATAGAGAGGCAAGAGCTGCTGGAGAAACAAAGTGGAATTATTTTAAGTTATTCTCTCTTGCAATTGAGGGCATAACATCTTTCACTACAAGACCTTTGCGTATATCAACAATCTTTGGAGGAATGGTTTCTCTCTCCTCTTTCGTATATGCAATCTTTATGTTATACGATACCTTTATGAATGGAAATGATGTTAAAGGTTATCCTTCTTTGCTTGTAATAATTCTTTTCTTGGGAGGTATTCAATTATTATCCTTAGGCATAATGGGAGAGTATATTGCAAGAATATTTATTGAAACAAAAAACCGTCCCACATATTTTGCAAGAACATTTAATGGAGAAAAACTAAGTAATCATGATTCAAATTAAATCACAAGACATTAAAAAGAATATTTGGCAATATCTCTTTTACATTATTGCAGGCATATCATTAATTTCGATGATATTTGCAAGCCAAGATGCAGGAATTTCAGGAGATGAGTTCTTCCATACCGAGCATGCTGAACATGTCTTTAACTTCTATAAAACTGGAGGACAAGATACGCTTGCAACAACAGTAACAGATAATAATAACCTTCCACTCTATGGTCAGTTAATTGATAATATAGCTCATGGAATTGGCTTATTGTTTAATGTTGATGACTATATGGCATTGCGTCATGGCTTAAATTCAATCGTTGGATTCTTAGCAATTCTATTTGTTGGGCTATTCGTTAAACGTGTTGCTGGTTGGAGGGCAGGAGTGTTTTCGTTAGTCCTTATGCTTGTTTCTCCTCGTTTCATTGGGCATTCATTCAATAACCTTAAAGATATACCTTTTGCAGCCGCATCAATGATGTCTATTTATTATATAGTCAAGTTTCTTGATGAACTGCCAAAAAGCAAGTAT
>JBAYYI010000003.1:0-66811 GCA_041673165.1 Bacteroidales bacterium | reverse complement strand
CATATTTATGGACAAATCCTTTTCTGCAGTGAATGCACTTTTTTTATTCATAACCTTTCATTTGATGCAAAGATAGTAACCATAAGGGAAAACTAAGGGTAAAACCATTAAAAATGTCCATTAAGCCTAAATTTATGAATTGTTAAACTATCATTCTGTAAAGCAAATGTACATGATATTGTTAGAGCAATTCCATTTGTAAAATATATACTATCATTAGAAACTCTATATTTTACAATATAATCATCTCCAAAATAATTTTTTACATAGTAATCGTTAGCAAAAATAATAGTATCATTATCTGCTCTAAAATCATCAGTAATCCAAGTCCCTAATAATTTGTTTGTATTAGGATTCGTATTATTGTTTTCATCGTCATCTTTGCAATTACAACCACATATTATTATTAAACCTAATAATAATATGCTAATGATTTTGTTCTTTTTCATAATATTGATTTTGAGAGTGAAAAATATAATTGTTATGACACTGCAAAGAAAGTAATTATTTTTAATACAACAAACAAAAAAGATATACAATTGAGTGGGAAGCACCACTTATGCGTCACTTCACCGTTAAATTAGCAAAAGCTAAATAAACTTTTAGCCTATCTAACTTAATAGATTAAACAAAAGCACCTCAAATTCTAATTATTTGAGGTGCTTTTTCTATTCTTTACTCCCAGGTTTATCAAATTCATAATGTTTATTAAATAAATCAATATATTGTTTGTCATATTCCTGAACCAAAGAGATTTTCTTGTCTAATTTCTCTTTCAACTTATCTTTATCAAACAACTCAATAAGTTTTAAATAGCCGTCTTGTTTTTCTTCTTGCATAAAGGAGCTAATAAGTCCTATTATATCTAATTTATCATCTTCAATAACATTCTTTTTAGCTTCTAAAAAGTTTTCTGGCATAGCGAAATTCCAATATTTTAAGATAAATACTTTGGTTCTTGGACTCTCAATATTAAATAAACTAATTTCGCCATTTAATGAGATGTATTTATTAATAATTTTTCTAATCAATTCATCATAATCATTTTTACAAACATATGCGTAATTATTAACCATTTGCAAAGCAAGTTCCATAGAAAAATTAATATCTGCTTTATCAACTATACTATTAGCTATCTCGAAAATCAATCTATAATTAAGCTTCACTGCATCATCTACTTCTTCAAGTAAATTTCCAAATATGTTTCTATCAACAATTGAGCAAAAATAAATTCTATCTTTTATTGCATTATCCATTAAACTAAATGCAATTGTTATATTTGAAATTAATTTCTCATAATTCTCTATATCTCTATATCTAACAATTGTATCAATAGTTCTTCTAATTTCATCAAATCCATATTGCTCGTTATACTCATTAAGTTTTAATACAATTTCATTGATTTCAGCTGTTCCTATAAGTTCTGTTAGCGTATTAATTTCTTTTTCTGGAATTTGATTATCTGGTGTAGTATAAAGAAAATACTTATCAAAGAAATTAGGGTCACATAATTTCTTGCGGTTCTTAAGTCCGCCAATGTTCAAATAGTCATTTAATAATATATCAATAATCTTATTTATATATATAGCCTTATTATAAGTATTATTTATATGAATTGATTCTATGTTCTTTTTTCTGATGTCTTCTTTTTCTTCATCTTTTTTGTATTTCTCTGCTAAGTAATAATCGGTAAAAAACGGATTAGATATAAAAATATGCCTACGATTCCTTATTTTATCATAAGAATCATAACTAAATTTCTTTAATGCTTCCAATAAAAACAAGTCAGATAAATCAACTTCCTTATATAATGTAGGAACAATATAATTGAGAATATTTACATATTGTATTATATCTCGCGGAGTTAAAAATAATGGATTTACATAAGTTTCTAAATTATATTTTAGATCTTTTATATTGATTTCTTCTTTTGGATTTTTCCAAATCCTACTTAGTAATTCATCAATATGAATCTCTGCAAATTTATTAAGATGCATTTTTTGTATAGTTGGTAGATGTAATGGAAATTGTATAATCTTGTCTAGGAAGCTTTTCCCTGAGTTTTCTTTCTTATCTGAGAAATATGAGTTTATTGACTGAGTGACTATATGATAATCCATAGATAGAATATATGTTGTATTATCAAAGTCTGTATTTTGTCTTATTAATTTTAGAACAGCATGAATTTCTTCACAATCTAATCTATCTAAATCATCTACAAAAACAACTAAATGTTTACCTGAATTTTTAATAGCTTCATTTACCTCATCTTTTTGTTTTGAAATAGGTTTGTTGTTGTCAATTCCCTTTATTGCTTTAATTATATAGTCTAAAAATTCCCCTATTAATGGTACACCAGAGAGTCCTAGAATGCCTTTAGTTCCTAATGAAATGACACTTCCATATTTTTTAATTAAATTGATAACTTTTTTATCAAAACTTTCTGCACAAATTGAATTAAAAAAATCAAGTAGTACTGATTCTTGATCTTTTAGAAACCAAGGATTATATCGAACTAGAACAATGTTATCTTTCTTGCTTAATAATTCACTCTCTACCATATTCAAAATAGATGTTTTCCCTTCTCCCCATTTACCATACAAGCCGATAGTAAAACACTTTGGATTATATAAATCTTTTCTGTAATGAATGTAATCAGTTAGGTTTTTTACAATCTCTCCTCTTCCAAAAACATCTTCTTCTATTTTTGTTATAGGATTTCCTTCTAATAAATTTATAGGATGATTTTCTTTCATAACAATCATTAAAGGTTAAAATATAGTGTCATTAAATCAAAATTAAAGTCTTATGACTGTGCAAAGGAAAACAAAATAAATGACAAATCAAAATAATTTCCTCACTTGATTCCTGCTTAATATGAAGTTAGAGGACTGAATTTTATACTATTCTGGTAATTCTGTAACTATTCAAGAGGTTTTTTCTTGTATCTTACTTCCCTGACCTTGTTGTCGCCAAGAACAAATTGTACATCTTTAAACCTTTTCTTTAGATATTTTGAGGGCTTGAAAATTGTTCTAAATCTTTTAATAGTCCTAGTAGTAACTTTCTCTGGGCTATCCATCGACAATGCATCAATTGCAGGATAGAAAGTCCCTAAAACTCCAAGCGTTACAGGATGTCCATTTTCCAGCATAAACCAAATTGCAGGTTCAAGTTGAGCAAGCACTCCCATAATATCACCCCTACTCATAGTACTTTGCTTCTCAATTATCTCCGAAATCATTTCAAGGTCAGCATTGGTTTCGATTTGAATATTAGCAATATACCTATCCACCGGAATTGAGTTTATTGTAATTTTCTTCTTTAATCTAAAATATTTTATTGGCATATTATTTGATTATTAAATGATTATTTCGAATGATTAAGTTTTCTTATTTTACTATTATGCTATCTTATTCTATTATTATTACTATTATACTATCTTATTTTACTATAACGTTATCTGATTGGGTTATTATATGTAATTTTTGAATCTATATAAGCTATTTCTAATTCGTAACAAGCTTTTTTTCAATCTACATAAGCTCATTTTAAATCCTTATAAGCTCTTTTTAGATTTTCATAAGGAGTTGAGACCCAAAAACTGCCGAGTTTTACCCCAAAAACCGGCGGTTTCTAATCAAAAAAAGTCTTTTTTCAGTCAAAAACCGGCGGTTTTTGGGGCAAAAAATGGCGGTTATTGTATGCAATTACCTTGTAAAGATTCAAAATGAGCTTATGCAGATTCAAAATGAGCTTATAAAAATTGAGAGATACCTTATCTAAATCAATTTAAAGCCTTATTGTTTTATGAATTTCTTTGTTATTAGTTTGTTTTCTTTTGTTGTTATCAGGCAATTATAAACTCTAGCTTTTGTTTTGTTCCAATTGATATTCCTTTCCAATTGATATTCTTATTATTTGGTTGGTTTTCTTAAATAAGGCTTAGACCAAAGACGTCATAACTAAGAGCTAAGCTATTTCAACACTGCAAAGGAAAACAAAATAAATGAAAAAACAAAACATTTCCCTTTTATTGGATTCCTTACTTAGGAACTTACTGAACCAAGAACAAATCCAGCTTATAATCCAGCAAATTACTTATGCTTTTATATTATAGTTGGAATGTCAAGTAATAAAATTGTAAATCAAAGGTGTCAGGTTGCGACTTCCTTTCTTTGTTTTCCATGCGAAAGATTTTCTATTTAATAATTATTTATTGCCTTTTTATGGATTGTGAGCTTAATTTTCATAATTTTGCATCTTAATATTTAGATTTTTACAGACAAAATAATTCTTATGGATATTGATAAAGGATATAAAAAAACTGAAAGATATAACCCAGAAACCCTTGAGAAATTAGCTCATCACTATAAAGAGATTTTAACTTTGATTGGGGAGGATGCCTCTCGTGAGGGGCTTTTGGATACTCCTATGAGGGTTGCAAAGGCTATGCAGTTCTTCACTCACGGTTACGATGAAGACCCTGTTGAGATTCTTCGCTCTGCTACCTTTAATGAGGACTATAAACAAATGGTTATTGTTAAGGAGATTGAGATTTATTCTCTTTGTGAGCATCATATGGTTCCTATGATTGGAAAGGCTCACGTTGGCTATATTCCTAATGGAAAGATTGTTGGACTTAGTAAGATTCCTCGTGTTGTGGAGTGCTTTTCTCGCCGACTTCAGGTTCAAGAGCGTTTAACTAAGCAAATTAAAGATTGTATTCAAGAAACCCTAAACCCACTTGGGGTTATTGTTGTGATTGAGGCAAGACATCTTTGTATGAGTATGCGTGGTGTTCAGAAACAAAATTCTGTTACTACGACTTCTGACTTCACTGGTGCTTTTCTTAAGAGTGAAACAAGAGCGGAATTTCTTCAGCTTATAAGTTCAAAGCTTTCTTAAAAAAGAAACAACCCTACGCTTTTTGCATAGGGTTGTTTTATTTTTATTTCTCTAATTCTTTTATCCTTTTTTCAAGTTCGTTTATTTTTGCGGCAAGATCTGGAAGCTTTCTAAAGAACGAATAGCTTTTCATATATGGTCTTGCATCCCAAGAAGGTGAGCCAAAAACGCTTGAATTGTCTGCAATATTAGACATAATGCCTGACTGAGCTCCAATCTTAACATTGTCGCCTATTGCTATATGTCCTGCAAATCCAACTTGACCTCCAATAAAACAATTCTTACCTATTTTTGTTGAACCAGAAACTCCTGTTTGTGCAGCAATAACTGTGTTTTGATCAATTGTTACATTATGTCCTATTTGAATAAGGTTGTCTAATTTTACTCCTTTTTTAATTATAGTGCTTCCCATTGTTGCTCTGTCTATTGTTGTGTTTGCTCCAATATCGACATTATCTTCTAAAATAACATTTCCTATTTGTGCAATCTTCTTAAAAGAACCATCTTCAAGGGGAGCAAAACCAAAACCATCAGCTCCGATAACAGCTCCTGAGTTAATGCTACAATTATTCCCTATTATGCAAGAATGATAAACCTTTGCACCTGAGAAAAAGGTGACATTATCGCCTATTTGAACATTGTCACCAATATAAACATGGGGATATATCTTTGCTCCCTTGCCTATTTTCACATTTTCTCCAATAAAGGCAAACTCTCCTACATAAGGCTCCCCTTCGATTGAAGAAGACTTTGAAATAAATGAAAGAGAAGAAACTCCTGTCTTGTTTAGCATATATTCATTATAGATATCTAAGACCTTTGCAAAACAACCGTATGCGTCATCTACTTTTATAATTGTTGTCTTTAGTTCTTTATCCGGTTCAAAGCCTTTATTCACAATAACCACTGAAGCTTTTGTGTCGTAGATATAATGTTCGTATTTAGGGTTTGAAAGGAAAGACATCCCCTTTTCTGTTCCTTCTTCAATCTTACAAAGAGTGTTAACGATAGCATTTTCATTTCCCACTACCATTCCTCCCAACATTTGGGCAATTTGTCCTGCAGTAAATTCCATATCTTATATTATAATTTTATTCCTTCTGCAAAGATATAAAAAAGCTAAGACCTAATCATTTTTTTTGTTAAAAAGGCTTGTGGTTTTGGTAATATGGAAAAAAGTTGTAATTTTGCAACCTGATTAAAACAAGGTCTCTTGGCCGAGCGGTTAGGCACCGGTCTGCAAAACCGTCCACTCCAGTTCGAATCTGGAAGAGACCTCAAGAAAATAATCGTTTCAGCCACCTCACAAGGTGGCTTTTTTGTTTTTATATTATAACATTTATTGTATTTTTGCGTATTGTTATCAATATATTAACCTTATCATTTTAAAACTCCTTTTTATGAAAGACTTAAAAACGGAAATGAATTCAGCTAGAGAGAAACTATTCAAATATTCTATTCTTAGTTTATTAATTTTAGCCCTTCCTGCAATTGCTTTCTCTTTAATTCAAATTATTGAATATGGATTTGATATTAATTATGTTTTGTTTTGTAGCATGTTTATACTCATTTCGGTTATTTTCCTTTTAAGAAACAAACTATCCATTATTCTAAAATCTCATATTGTCGGTTCATTATTCCTTATTTCAGGATTTGTAGGGAATTTATACTTTGGATTTTCTGGTGGTCACTTCTTATGTCTTATTGGTATTGCAATAATTACTGTTTTATACGGTAAAAAATTAGGAATAATCTATTCTATTATTGCCCTCTTAGGCTATATTGTAATTGAATATTCTATTTTAAACAAGCTATTTGTTAGAGAAATAGACTTTAATGCTTTTAACGCTAATTTTATAAGCTGGATATATGCATTATTTACTATATTTATTACAGCAATAATCCTTATTAGTTCAATAAGTTATTTCAATAAAGCTTTTATTAAATTGGTAAAAGAACTTGATAAGAATAATATTGAACTCAACACATTAAACTCTGCTTATAAGGATGTTTTTGTTAAGGTTGAGGAAAGTGAACATAAATACAAATCAATTTTTCAAACTCTTCATGAGGGGGTTATTCTTACTGACAAGGAGGGTAATATTATTGACTGCAATAGAGCTACAGAAAATATTTTAGGAGCTTCAAAAGAAGATTTACTAAGTGTTAATTTGCATTCAAAAAACTTTAGCTTTATTTATCCTGACCTAAGCCCTGTTCCTGATGATGAATGTCCGGGTATAAAAACATTGGAAAAAGGAGTTTCTATTTCTAATTTTGAAGTTGGATTACAACAAGAAAACCAAATCAAATGGATTGGACTAAGTTCAGAACCGCTAAAAGTTGAAGGCTATGGAGTTTTCCTTACTCTTCAAGATTTAACTCATGAGAAAGAACAAGAACAAGAGTATTTATTATTCAACCGTTACTTTGAAACTTTTTTGGAACATATAACTGATTATGTACTCTTCAAGAATGAAGATGGGAAAATAGTTTTTTGTAGCCAAAGTCTTGCAACACTTACTGGCTATAATAGTTGGAAAGATATTATTGGTAAAAGCTATGGAGATCTTGTCCCTGAGGATAGAGCAAAAGAGTATCAAGAAGAAGATGATAATGTTTTTCAAACAGGCAAGCAACTAAAAGGGAAGATTAATTTGTTCTGTGATGTTAATGGAGAAACGAGACAAGAACAGACTAATAAAATTCCTTTGTTTGACGATAATAGGAAAGTTATCGGAATTATTAGTATAAGCAGAGATATTACAGAGATATTGAAGGAAAAAGATATTATTAGAGAAAAAGAAGAAAAGATAAACCTAATATTAAACTCTACTGCTGAAGGTATTTATGGATTAGATAATAATGGGAATTGCACATTTGTTAACCAAGCTTGCCTAAATATACTTGGCTATTCAAAAGAAGAAGAATTATTAGGTCAAAACATGCATAACCTAATTCATCATTCAGATATTGAAGGCAAACCTATCAAAACGCAAGATTGCACTATTGAAAATGCTTTTAAGAACGGTAAAGGTATGCATTCGTCTGATGAGGTGTTTTGGAAAAAAGATGGTTCAAAAATTCCAGTTGAGCTCTTTTCTCACCCTCAAATACATAAAGAAGAAGTTATTGGAGCTGTTCTAACCTTCATTGATATAACTGAAAGAAAAGAAAAAGAAGAAAAGATAAGCCTACTATTAAACTCAACCGCAGAAGGTATATATGGAATAGATAATAATGGGAATTGCACATTTGCTAATAAAGCTTGCCTAAATATTCTTGGCTATTCAAAAGAAGAGGATTTACTAGGTCAAAACATACATAACCTAATTCATCATTCAGATATAGATGGAAATCCTATGAACATACATGACTGCATTATTTACAAAGCTTTTACAAACAATATAGGCATGCATTCGGCTGATGAGGTGTTTTGGAGAAAAGATGGTTCATATTTCCCTGCAGAGTATTTCTCATACCCTCAAATACACCAAGGAGAAGCCATCGGTGCAGTTGTGACTTTCTTTGATATATCTGAAAGAAAAGAAAAAGAAGAGAAAATCATTGCCTTTACCAAAGATCTTCAAAAGATTAACTTCGATAAGGACAAGTTTATTGGGATACTTGCTCATGATTTAAAAAATCCTTTCACATCAATAATAGGATTCTCTCAATATATTTTAGATAACTTAGAGGAAATAGATAAGGAGAATATAAAAGAATTTACAGGTATCATAAACGAAAGTTCTGAAAAGGGATACAAACTAATGGAAGAAATACTTGTTTGGCTTAGAGTTAGGTCAGGTATAATGGATGTTGACAAAAAAGTGTTTGAACTTAAAGCAGTTGTTTTACATACATTTAAGAATTTAAACACACATGCTCAAGTTAAAAATATAACCCTTTCTTGTTCAATTCCAGACAACTTATATATTGAAGCAGATATCAATATATTGAAAACAATATTGAGAAACCTAATAAGTAATTCAATCAAGTTCACCAACAAAAATGGTGAAATCAAGGTTGAATCAAAGGAAAAAGACAATAAGATTCAAATAACCATCTCTGATAACGGAGTTGGAATGGATCAGGAATATGCAAATCAACTATTTATTAGCGATTCTAACGAAACAAAAGTAGGAACCCAAGGGGAAAAAGGCACTGGATTAGGGATATCGATTGTTAAAGAACTTATACAAAAACATGAAGAACTTATTTGGGTAGAATCAGAATTAGGCAAAGGAAGTGATTTTATTTTCACCATGCCAAAGGCTGAACACAATAACTAAAATCTAAATTTACAATATGAAGAAAATTGTATATTATTTTGTTTTCTATTGTCTATTAGTCCCATTATCTCTTTTGCCGATGTGGTTTCTATATGGTGTTTCTAATATCCTAAGACCAATACTTCAATATTTATTAAAATATAGGGTTATGGTTGTGGAAACAAACCTCAAGAAATCCTTCCCAAATAAAACAGAAGAAGAACTTAAAACAATAAAAAAGCAATTCTATAACCACCTCTCAGATGTCTTTATGGAGGCGTTGAAGATGCTTACTATCTCTAAAACAAATCTAATGAAGAGATATTCTTGTCAAAATAAAGAGGTTCTTGAAAAGTATTATAACAAAAACCAAAGCTTAATATTTGTATCATCTCACCATAATAATTGGGAGTATATGGTCTTATCGCTTGGTATGCAGTTCAATTTCCAAGGTGTTGGTGTTGGAAAAAGAATGAGTAATAAAGTTTTTGGAGACCTAATGCATAAGAAGAGGACACGTTATGGAACAGAGGTCTGCTATTCTGATAATGTTAAAGCATTAATTGAGCAAAAAAAACAAGAGAAAACGCCTACAATATTTATGTTACTTGCAGACCAAAGCCCAAATGATAAGCATAAATGCTATTGGACAGAGTTTCTTAATCAAGACACACCAGCAATTTTTGGTCCAGAGAACTTAGCAAAGAAGGAAGGCTTTCCTGTAATATATTATAGAGTCAGTAAAGTTAAGAGGGGTTATTATTCATTTGAGTTAATCCCTCTTGAAGACGACCCACAAGAAACCCAGTATGGAGAAATAACTCTTAAATATCTTAGAGAATTAGAGAAAACAATAAAACAAGCGTCCCCTTATTGGCTTTGGTCACACAAGAGATGGAAACATAAAAGACCAGAAAACATATATCAAGATAAATTTATCAATAAATAAAGCTGATTTTCTTAGTCTTTGATTTAACACATACCAATATGAAGAATAACAAACCCACTTTTCAAGATAATATAGATAATCCCATCAAAACTATTTCAGTTGAAGAGTTTGAAAAGGATGATAATATATTATTTCATGCCTTTTGTGAGAATTCTCTTACTGGTGTATTTATTCTAAATGAAAATAAGTTACAGTATTCTAACCAAGCATTTAATGAAATATTTGGATACGAAAAAGACGAACTTATTGGTATTAGTCCTGAAGAGATAGTAATAGCAGAAGACCAAGCATTATTAAAAGAAAAAAAGAATCTTAGACTTTCAAGTGATTTTACTCCTATTAAGTATGAAATCCGTGGGAGAAAGAAAAATGGAGAAATTGTTTATTTAATGATATTTGCAAGCATTGTAAAATTTGGGAATACTAAACTTTTACTTGGGAATATCCTTGATATAAGCCAAAGGGCACGATTGGATATAGATACAAATGAATATAAAAGTAATCTTGAACAAAAAATTATTGAGAGAACAGAGCAGCTATATAATTTAAATAAGAGCTTAGAGAAAGAAATATCGGAACGAAGAGATATAGAAAATAAGTTAGTTGAGAACCAAATAAAATATCGCACATTAATCGATCAGTCAACAAGCATTGTATTAGAATTAGACCCTGAGGGAATTATATTATTTATCAATGCATTTGGGAAAAGACTATTTCATTTTAAGGATGAAGAAATTGTTGGCAAGAATATTGTTGGCACAATTGTCAATGAGTTTGACTCATTTGGTTATGACCTAAAGAATAAATTAAGCATTGTTTCAAAAAATCCTGAAAATTATTATAGTAGCGAGAACGAAAATGTAAAGAAAAATGGAGAGAAGTTATGGATTGCATGGACAAATAATGGAATTTACTCTCCAGAGGGGAAGCTAATAAAAACAATCTGTTTTGGAATTGATCGCACTAAACAGAAAGAAATAGAAAGAAGGCTTGAGGGGCAATATATACAATTACAAAAGGAAATTTCAAGACGAAAAAAGGTAGAAGAAGAACTTGAAAGGCGAGTATTTGAAAGGACTGAGGAACTAATAAATACCAATAATTCACTTAGTTGTGAAATAGAATTAAACAAAAAAATACAGAATGATTTAATAGAAAAAGACTCTGGACTTCAATTAGCAGCTCAATCTGCTAAATTAGCCGTTTGGGAATTGGACATAGAAAGTGGTAATCTGACATGGGGTAATAGAGTATGCGAAGTTTTCGGAATAGAAAATTCAGAAAAGAATAATTTGAATTCTTTATTCGACTTAATCCATCCTGATGACAAAGAAAAATTCAAGGAAACTAACCAATTAGCCATAAAAGGGGAAAAAGAATATGATACAGAATATCGAGTTATTCACAAAGATGGACGTATTATTCATATCAAATCGCAGGGAACACTAATAAGAAATAGTGAAGGAAAGCCTCTAAAGGTTATTGGAGTTGGTAGAGATATAACAGAAGAACTCAATTCAGAAAAAGAATTAATTGCAGCAAAAGAAAGAGCCGAAGAAAGTGACAAATTAAAATCTTCATTCTTACGTAATATGTCACATGAAGTAAGAACACCTCTTAATTCAATAATAGGATTTACAAAACTAATCTCACAAAAGGATAATAGCTTAGAAGATCTAAAAGAGTTCTCATCACAAATAGCTAACAATACAGAAAAATTAATTATTATCATTGATAACATAATTGAGATTTCTAAAATTTACTCCAACCAAATAGTACCTCAAATAAAACCATTTGACCTATTATCGCTTATAAAAAACATTGTTTATGAACAAAACTTTGTCGCAAAAGAAAAGGGAATAATCATTAATTGCGAGATAAATCACTCTTGTGATGAGTTTATTCTTAATTCAGATGAGGAAAAAATAGGAAAAGTAGTAAATTATATAATAGATAATTCTATCAAATTTACTCAAAAAGGAGATGTCTTAGTTAAATGTATGATTGATAATTCAAATGCTGAAATCAGCGTAATTGATAAAGGTATTGGAATTCCAGAAGAGATGAAAAGGGTTGTTTTCTTCCCATTTCGCCAAGTTGATTCTGAATTGACAAGATCTTATGGTGGTAATGGATTGGGCTTACCAATTGCTAAGGCATATATTGAACTTATAGGAGGAAAAATCTCTTTAGAATCTGAATTAAATAAAGGAACAACGGTAAAGATTTCAATTCCAGTATAATCCTTTCTTTGATTTAAAAAATTAGATCTTTGATTCAAGAAATTCTTTCAGCGTATTAATTTACTGTTTCAGCGTTTGGCTTTCTAATAAAAGAAATAGCTTAGATGGACTTGAAATCCTGTCCAAAGAGCATTTGAATTATTCCTCATTTTATTAAGTCCAAAAATATAAACTCCTCCTAATTCCCATCTATGATTAATATCATAACCAAGACCTAATTGAAATCCAATATCAAAGGCATTTAACCTATTATCCGAAAAGGTTTTTTCAGTTACCTTACCAAAGTAATTAGTATCTAATGGGTCTCTTAAATCTTCAAATATTGAGTTTCCACCAATTCCATAAGTAAAATATGGTGCAATTGAAATGATTAAACCTCTTCCAGCCCTCTCATCTCCAAATTTCATTAACATTCCTGCAACTCCTTCAATTAAATATGCATTGATATCATCCCTTTGGGAGAAAGGCATTTCAGATTGATATCCTTTGTTTAGAAATGATATTGAGGGTTGGAAATACATATTATATACTAATCTCTTCTCTGCAACAAATCCTGCCTTCCATCCTATTTTATATTCAGAACCTTGACGAATATTTGTTCCGTCATAATTTGCTCCAGCTCTTATTCCATATTTCCAGGCTTGATTGGAGGTCTCAACTGTGCTTTTAACAGGCTGAGCCATTAGGTTTATGCTGAAAAACAATAGGAATAAAGAGGTTAAAGTTATTAAGTGATTGAACTTATATGATATTATTTTTCTCATTTCTTTTCTTCTATCTGGTAAATTGTTTTAATTAGGTTTTCCCCTGAGCCAATCCTGTATCCATCTGAAAGAAATACTATATTACCTTCTTTTGTGATTAAAAGAATTATTGGGAGATTATCTTTTATATCTTTCTTTGTTGCTTTGAGAACTTGTTTTAAAATCTTATTCCCTTTATCTATTGCAAGGACAGATTGCTCTGGAAGGTTTTTATAGGTTTTTTCAGAAAAATCTCCTCTTAGTTTATTCTCTGGAACTAAGAAAAGGACTCCCCCTTGCCACTGTTCAAATTCTTCTTTAAATAATGGAATATCAACCATTATATGTTTTGTTGGCTCCGAATTAGGGTCGATAATTGCAATAACTAATCCCTTATCGTTTGAAAGCTCAGCTAAGGTTGTCTTTTCTTTATTTTGAAGATTAACATTAGTATTCATCTTCATCACACCTTCAACAACAAGATTTTGAGAGATTTCTCTTAGCTCTACAAATAAATCAGAAGTCCTACCTGGTTTAAGATTAAAGTAGTTTGTCTTAATATAAACCGTTCCATCATTTGCCCTATTGCCTGTAAGTAAGCGGTAGTATCCAGACTCTAAGTTTAATTTCTCTGGAAAGTCCTTAAATTTTGGGTCATATTCGTAGTCAAGCGTTTGGAACTTACCGTCAACAAATTTAGCAAGAGTAAAATGGGTTGAATACTCTGGTTTAATCCTATTTGTGGTAGTATTATTATAGACATTCAATATGCTTTTTCCGTTATTCTTAATATCAGCCTCTCCACCCTCTTCTTGTTTATTCTTGTGTAAAGCAGTAATCCATTCTCCATTCTCATAATACATAGCCTTGCCTGTTGCCCAGTCGTATTTTGCAGGAAAGAATAATGTTCTTGAAATTGCAACAAAGAGAATCTCCATAGAAACCTCATCTGCCTCCTCTAAGCGAATAACACCCTTAGGAGAGATTTGGCAGCCGTAGTAATTATCTGTTTTATTTAAGCTAATATTCTCTTCAATCCACTTTCCTATTTGAGAAGGTGAACTAATATCATTTTCAAGGAATATCTCATTTTTGTTTTCATTTATAAACTCTCTCCAACTTGTTATTAGCTCCAATTGTATTCTTGGATTAAGGATATAGTTATCAATTATCTCTTTTGGGTAATTGAGGTTTGGTTTAGTTTTTAGATAGACATCTAAATGACTTTGGAGGATTTCTTTTGGAGTATCTCTTAAATCCTTCTCATAAATAACCTTTAAGATATCTAATGCCTCATGAGTCTTTTTGTTTTCTCTAAGAAAGGCTTCGATATCCTTATAGTTTCCCCAGCTATTCTTAATTATGGTTGAAACATCGTTTGAATCAAAAAGGGGAAACTCAAAACTAAGGTTCTTAATATAATCATCATTTGGGAATCTTGCAATATAGGCATTTCTAATTGAGTCTTCGTAGAGTAGGCGTCTTGCATTTACTTTTACTTTCTCTCCAGAAATTGTAGTTATTGCTCTTTGAATAGGAGGAGTAACTTCAAACAATTCCTCATATTCTCTATTTTGATTAGGCATTATGACAAGAGAAAGAGTATCTGTATCCACTACTGTTATCTTCTTATAAGCATAATCACTGTTCTTATTTGCCCAAATCACTAAATCGCCTAAGCCTGTTGTTAGATAGGTTAAGCCTCTTTCATCTGTTTTTGTTTGAGCAATAGGATAAAACTCTGCATAATTATATAAGCCAAAATCAACATCACAATCTTTGACAGGATAACCCTTAGAGTCATTTACCCTAACATATATCTTTTTTGTTTGAGTGTAGTTTGGCAAAAGATTAATTTTAGAGTATAGTTCTGTTTGGTAGTTTACCTCTTCTGCTCCTTTATACTCTCCCCCAAAAACAGTAGTGTGAACCATCATTGTTCTTTTTGCAGGAGCGTCAAACCATGCTATATTAAGTTCTGGTTCTGGTTCACATGCTCCAAGGTGGTACCAAGTGCCGTCAATCCAAACCTCAACCCATGCGTGATTGTCGTCTGTATGAGCCCAGCGAGGAGTATAGCACTGTCTTGCAGGAATTGAAACAGCCCTAAGAGCAGTTACCGTAAAGGTTGATTCCTCACCACAACGCCCATGAGAGGTTCTTATGGTTGATAAAGGAGAAGAAGTCCTGCCATCAGCTCCCTTATAATTTACATATTCATGACACCAGTGATTAACTTCCAAAGCAGCGTCATACATAGTCATATTCTTTATCCTATCCTTTAGCTCATTACAGAAAACATGTCTTGAACTATCTAAGTTTTCATTATTTACTCTATAGACTAAAACAAAGTGACGGAATATCTCTTCTGGAATTGTTTTTCCCCAATCAAAATAATCTCTTGCCTTGAAAGCTGTTTTAATCTGAGAGGTGAAAAAAGCCTCATCGTAATCTGCAATATCGCTTAAGGGCATATAAGCCTTAAGAAAACCCATAGCCTCTTCTTCTTTTTCAGATAAAGAATCATTTGTTTGAGAATTAGCACTCAAAGAAAATAGAAACGAAATACAAAATAGTAAATAAAACTTCCTCATAGACATAGTAAATTTATAGATTTAGATTTAATAGATAGGCCTTATTTTGTCAAAATCTTATTATAATCACTTGGGCTTAACAATAGCTTAACAGCCTCTTCAACTTCGGTGTCTGATTGCAAAAGAGCCTCTATCCTTCCTTTTTGATAATAGTATCTAACAACAATTTCTGATAATAGTATATCCTTTATATCATCTTTGAACTTGATTAAATCACTGCTCTTATCCTTTTCAATCTTCTGCTTTAAGTCTTCAATAGTCTTTTCAATCTCTTCTCCATATAGCTCTTTCTTTGACATTGATTCCAATTCACTTAACATCCTTTCAGTCATTGTTGAATAGGAATAATCCTTATCTTTAATAAAGTCAGTGAATTGATTATATATTTTGTCTGTTATCTCAAAGTCTTTAGCACTTGGAATTGTTGGGTTATTCTTCACAAAGTCTGAAGCAAATTCAAAAGCAAGGAACTTAGTGATTATTGTCATTATTAAAGGGCTTGCATATTTTGGCTCCACCACAACATCTGGCTCAATCCCAAATCCATCATAAACCGTTCTTCCTCCCTTTGTTTTGAAAGCAGTTTTCAGAGAATCTGGTAGTTTCATTGCCCTGCCATTTTCGTCCCTATGCGAATAGTCAATGGCTTGAATACAACGACCACTTGGGATATGGTATTTTGAAATCGTAACCTTCATTTGAGCATTATAGGTTAGAGGGATAATGTTTTGAACTAAACCTTTGCCATAAGTTCTTTGACCCATAATTACAGCACGGTCTAGGTCTTGGAGACTTCCTGCAACAATTTCAGAAGCCGATGCAGAGTAGTTATCAACCAAAACAATAATTGGAATATTTAAGTCAACAGAAGGATAAAGAGTTTTGAATGTTTGGTTCTTTTCTGCAACCTTTCCTTTTGTTGAAACAATGTTTTGACCCTTATCAACAAATATATTAACAATATTAACAGCATCGGTAAGTAAACCACCACCATTTCCTCTTAGGTCAAGAATTAAACCTTTAATATTAGGATTTTTATTTTTCAGCTCCCTAAAAGCATTAGATACATTATTTGCAGCGTCTTTCGTAAATTCATTTAGTTTAATATAGCCTATCTCATTCTTAACCATTCCATAGTAAGGAACATTTTCAAGAGTTATCTCTTCCCTCTTAAAGATTTTCTCAACCTCTTTACCATCTCTTAAAACCTTAATCCTAATTTCCGATCCAGCTTGTCCTCTAAGAAACTCTCTAACCTGGTCTGAGCTCTTGTCTTTTGCAATTTGACCATTAACCTCTAAGATTATATCCCCTGCCTTCAAGCCTGCTTTGTCTGCTGGCAGTCCTTGGTAGGGTTCTGATATAATTACCTGTCCGTTTTGTGTGTGAATTAAAGCTCCAATCCCTCCATACTGACCCATAAGCTGTAATTTAACATCTTCAATATCCGATTCAGGGATATAATTAGTGTAGGGGTCAAGTTTAGCCAACATCGCATCAATTGCGTTTTTCATTAGCTCCCCTGGGTTAATATCATCAACATAATTCAAATGAAGATTTTTATAAACAGATGAGAAGATTTCAAGGTTTTTTGATAGTTCAAATCCCTTATCTTCCTCTTGTGCTTTAAGAGTTGGAACAATAAGGATGAATGAAAGCAGAACGAGTATTATTCTTTTATGTAGCATAGAACTATATTGTTAAATTTGTAGCAAAGATACTCCAAACAAACAAATCTAAACTAAGTTTTATTGTTTTAAATGCACTTTTTTAATTAAAAAGTTTCTAATTAGTGATTTTCTTCCTACTTTTGCAAGCTATTAGCAAAAAGTATTAGAGAATTTTATATAACAACAACAAATAACATTTAGTAATGGCGATTATTGGTAGAATCAGAAAAAGAGCGGGAATAGCAGTTGCAATCATAGCAATAGCTATCTTATCATTTGTTTTCAGTGACATATTTACAAAGAACACAAGTGCACCTAATAACATAGCAACAGTTGATGGTGTTGAAATCACAAGGAACGAGTTTGAAGAAATGTCTCAAAATATTGAAACAAACATGAAACAACAGTATAAGACTGATGCTTTAAACCCTGAACAAAGCTATACTGTACGTCAACAAGCTTATCAAGAACTTTTAAACGAAAAGCTATTGTCAGCTGAGTATGAAAAAATTGGTATTAGTGTTGGGAAAGAAGAGTTAAATGATATGTTCTTCGGAAACTTCATTCATCCAATGGTTATTCAAAACTTCTCAGACCCTCAAACAGGAAACTATAACAAACAAGCAATATCACAATACATTGCACAGTTTGATAAACTTCCTGCAGAAGAACAAGCATCTTGGAGAAACTTTGAAAAATATGTTAAGAAGAGCCGTTTACAAGAAAAATACGAGAAACTACTTGCTAAGAGTATGTATATGCCAAAAGCAATTGCAGCACACCTTAGCTCAGTTTACGACAAGACAACAAACTCTCGTTATACACTTCTTCCTTTCTCAGCAGTTGCAGACAACACAATTAAGATTGAAGAAGCTGATTACAAGAAATACTATGATGAACATAAGAATGAATTTAAACTAAACGAATCAATGCGTGATGTTGAGTTTGTTAAATTCCCAATCGTTCCATCACCAGCAGACATAAAAGCAATTAACGATTCAGTAATCTCAACCTATGCTCAATTCCAAGAGATATCTTCAATTGAAATTCCAGGATTTATCTCAAACGTATCAGATCAATACTATGACAGTAACTACTATAAGAGAGAGCAATTTGAACAAATAATACCAGATTCAATACTTTCAAAAGCAAGCATAGGTAGTTTCATCGCACCATTCCAAAACGGAGGAAACTGGGTAATGGCAAAACTTACAGCAATGCAAGCACGCCCAGACTCAGTTCGTTTCTCCAGAATTCTAATCCTTAACAGCACAGCAGGAGGAGAGATAAAAAGAAATGAAGAAGCAGCAACAAAACTAAAAGATAGCGTTTATTCAATAGTAAGTAAAGATGCAGCAGGATTTGAAAACAACGTAGCAAAATACTCTGACGACCCTGAGGCAAAGAAAAACATGGGAGATTCTGGCTGGCTTTTAGATGGTCAACTTCAATCAGACCTTTACAACTTAGTTAACACAACTCCAATGAACGGAGTATTTACTTATGAGATACCAAACGGAATGGGATATATGTTAATTAAAGTAACAGGAAAAACAAACCCAGTAAACAAACTACAAGTTGCAACAATTGTTATGGAAATACGCCCAAGCGAAAAAACAGTTAATGAAATCCGTGATAATGCAAACAACTTCTTAGGAGCATCAACCAACATGGCAGGCTTCACAACAGCAGCACAAAAACAAAACCTAAACATCCTAACCTCACAACTTAGAGATATGGACTTCCAACTAAACGGAACCCCTTATGCAAGAGAGATAGTACGTTGGGTATTCAACAAAGACACAAAGAAAGGCGATGTTGCACCAGAAATATACGAACTAACAGATATGTTCCTTGTAGTAGGAGTAAAAGATATTAAAGAAAAAGGCATCTTACCACTTGACCAAGTAAAACCATTTATTGAAAACATGGTAAGAATGGATAAGAAAGCAGAAATCTTAATGAAGAAAGCAGACAAGTTAATAGCAAGCGAAAAAACACTTGACGCAATATCATTAAAAGAAAACACAACCGTTGACACAGCAGCAAACGTTTCATTTGGCGACCCATACTTCGTTCAAGCAGGACCAGAAATGAGAGTAATCGGAACCCTTGCAGCAGCAACAAAAACAGGAATCCAAAAACCAATCAAGGGATATAACGGAGTCTATATTGTAAACGTTGATGCCATTAGTAAGAGAGAAACCAAGGAAGACCCACAAATGATACAACAATCATTTGATATGAAGAATATGCAAAAGACATCACAACTTCGTCTTCCACTTCAAGTACTTCAAGAAAAAGCAAAAGTACAAAATAACTTTAGCTTCTTCTTCTAAACCAAAAACACCCAAACCCAAAATAAAGAAAAAGGACAATCCCACAAGGTTGTCCTTTTTTCTTTGCCCATTTCCTAGTCCAAAAACAAAGAAACAAACTCCTAAATCGCCACTTCAATCAAAGAATCATGCCATGATACCGTCAACATCATGCCATGATAGTTCCCAATTCATGGCATGAAGTTGGTCATATCATGGCATGAATTGGAGATCGAAACGAAGATTAAAAAGTGTAAACCTTCGTTTCCTCCGTACAAATCAAGGTTTAAAGATTTCGAACTAAGCATAAATGCAATTTACATTTGTTTTTATCGTCCTGATTTTAGTTTGTAAGAAATAAGTATTGAGTGAGATTAATTTATTTAAAGTTTTTCTTGTGGTTTATAGTGTTATTCATTTGCTAAACCCTAAGTTATCAGATTTAATAATCAATTTGTACAATTATTTATTTCTTTTTAAGTATCTTTGCTTTCTATAAATTATAATGATGACTAAGAGACCGGAACTACTTAAGAAAGGAGATAAGATTGGGATTGTTGCAACTGCTCGTAAGATTAGTATTGAGGAGGTGGGGGCTACGATTAAGCTACTTGTTTCTTGGGGTTTGGTGCCTGTTATTGGGAAAAGCATTGGTTTGAAAAAGAATCAATTTGCTGGTTCTGATAATGAGAGGGCTAAGGACTTGCAATCTTTCTTAGATAATAAGGAGATAAAAGCTATCTTTTGTGCAAGAGGGGGTTATGGGACTGTTAGGATTATTGATTTGCTTGATTTCTCTTTATTTATTCAAAACCCTAAATGGATAATAGGCTATTCTGACCCAACGGTCTTGCTTTCCCATATCTATTTCAACTATAATATTGAAACCATTCACGCAATTATGCCTATTAATATTACGGAGGATGATTTCTTTTCAAATGCTGTGATTAGTTTAAAGAAGATATTGTTTGAGGGAGAGAACAAAAACTATTATAAGAAGTATATAATGAATAGGAAAGGCAAGGCTGAGGGAGAACTTATTGGGGGAAACTTATCGGTTCTTTATAGCTTGCTTGGTTCAAATAGCTTTGGCGACACTAAAGACAAGATTTTATTTATTGAAGACTTAGACGAGTATATTTATCATATCGATAGGATGATGCAGGCTTTGAGAAGAGCAGGTAAGTTAAAGGATTTGAAGGGTTTAATTGTTGGAGGAATGACTGATATGCACGATAATTTTATTCGATTTGGGAAAGCTCCACATAGAATAATTATGGATACTGTCCAAGACTATGATTTCCCAGTTGCTTTCAACATTCCAATTGGACATATAAAAGAAAACAACCAAGCTTATGTTATTGGAAGAAAAACTACCTTGACTGTAGAAAAATTTAAAGTAATTATAGAGCAAGAATAATATTATGAAAGCAAAGAAAACTGTTCAGTTTGTTAGATGGTTTAAACCATTATTAGATGTATTATTAGAGCTTGGGTCAGCAACTCCTAATGAAGTAAGTCAAAAGATTGCAGATAAAGAAAACTTAGATGAAGAGCTCTTAAATAAGAGGTACCCTAAGAGCGGAGCATTGATATTTAATAATCAAGTTGCATTTGCCCGTCAATATTTAATTTGGGAAGGTTATTTATCTTCTTCTTCTAGGGGAATATGGACTTTAACCGATAAGGGAATTGAAAAAGCTAAAAGTTTTAATGATGATGAAGCTCTTAGAATATATAAGAAATGGACAACTCTTAATAGAAAAATTAAAATAGAAAAAAAAGAAAAAGAAAAACCTACTGAAAAAATAAATATTGAAGAGCCAGAAGAAAATATCTTATTAAAAAACACTTCTTTATTAAGCATTATCAAAAAAGTATCTCCCGAAGGATTTGAAAAATTATGTGGAGAATTATTAAGAAATTACAACTTTGAAGATATTAAAATTACTCAACTATCTCATGATGGTGGGATTGATGGTTACGCTACTCTTAAAATAAATCCATTTATTAAATATCAAATAGCTTTCCAATGCAAAAGATACGAAGGTTCCGTTCCAACAAAAGATGTACATGCCTTTTGCAGTGTTGCAGAGAATAAAGATAGGATGTTATTTATTACAACAGGAAACTTTTCAAAAGAAGCTCGAAGAATTGAAGAAGATAAAAAATCTAAATTAGAATTAATTGATGGTCAAGATTTAGAAAAAATGTTTCAAGATATTGAATTAGGTGTAACAGCTAAAACAGTATATGAACCAGATATTTCTTACTTTGAGAGATACTTTTAATTTATTGAGAGGGATAAAGAAAATGGATACATCGTATGTTTTTGGACAAAAGGGAGAGAGGTTAGCCTTAGAGTATTTGATTGAGAAGAATTATATCATCTTGGAAAGGAATTATAGGAGTGGGAAGAATGAGATTGATATTATTGCAAGAAATAGTGGAGAGGTTGTTTTCATTGAGGTTAAGACAAGGAGCAATGATGTATTTTGCGAGCCTGAATCTGCGGTTACAAAAGAGAAACAAAGAGCAATAATAAAGGTTGCCAATAGTTATATAGTGAGAAACAACATTAACGAAGAAGCAAGATTTGATATAATAGCTATTGTTACAAATGAAAGTGGCACAAAGATAAATCATATAGAAAACGCCTTTACACCAATGCCTTATTAGAGAAATGGAAGATTCAAATAGATTATATTATAGTATTGGAGAGGTTTCTAAGGAATTGGACGTTAGTTTACCTACTCTTAGATTTTGGGAAACAGAATTTTCTCAAATCAAACCTCATAAGAATAAGAGGGGAGTAAGGTTCTATACTAAGAAAGATATTGAACTCCTAAAGCAAATCCACTATCTGACTAAAACCTGTGGATATACTATTGACGGAACAAAGAACTATTTGAAAACTAAGGTAACAACAGAAACTAAGGACGAGAACAATACTGTTAATGTTGAGCTTGTTCGTTCGCTTAATGAAATAAAAGAATTCCTCTTAGAGCTAAAAGATAACTTATGAACATACTAATACTTTGCACAGGCAATTCATGCCGCTCACAGATGGCAGAAGCTTGGCTAAAACAAATAAACCCTTCCCTAAATGTTTACTCAGCAGGAACAATACCTGCAAATGAAGTTCACCCATTAGCTATTAGGGTTATGGAAGAAAATGGTATTGATATTTCTTCAAATAAGCCAAAAAGAGTTGATGAGTTCTTAGATAAGGAATGGGATTATGTGATTACTGTTTGTGATAATGCAAAAGAGAGATGCCCTTATTTTACGGGTGAAGCTAAGAACTTCCTACACTACTGTTTTGAAGACCCATCCAAGGCAGAGGGAGAGAAAGAGTTTATCTTAGAAGAGTTTCGCCGTATTAGTTTAGAGATAAATCATATGTTCTTCTTCTTGAATGAAAAGGTGTTTGGGCAAGAGGGGATTATATGTACAAAGCATGAATGTGAGGGATTTGAACAGTAAACAAGGAATTAATAAGATAGATAATAATAATAAAAGAATATAATGAAAAAGAATATTGCATTAATGGCTGGGGGGAATAGTGAAGAGGCTGTGGTTTCTCTTCGTTCTGCAATTCAGGTTGAAGAAAACATTGATAAGTCAATTTATAATGTTTATAAGATTATTCTTAAGGAAAGAGATTGGTACTACGAACTTGAAGGCAAGAGATATAATATAAATAAGGATGATTTCTCTCTAAGATTAGAAGATAAGAAGATTAGTTTTGACGGAGTGTTTATAATAGTCCATGGCACACCAGGCGAAAACGGTCTTTTGCAAGCTTATTTTGAGATGATGAATATTCCTTTTGCTTCTTGTAGCTCATTGGTTTCTGCAATAACTTTCGACAAGGTTGTTTGCAATGCTGTTGTTAGGGAATTGAATGTTGTTAGGGTAGCAAGGAATATTAGCTTCTATAAAAACAATCAAGTAAGTGTTGATGATATTCTTATGAAACTTAGTTTACCCCTTTTTGTTAAACCCTCAGAAGGGGGTTCAAGCATTGGTATGACTAAGGTTAAGAGAAAAGAAGACCTAAAAGAGGCAATAGAAACTGCATTTAAGATTCATGAAAGAGTGATTATTGAAGAGTTTATTAAGGGTAGGGAACTTACTTGTGGGGTTTTGGAAACAAGGAATGAGGTAATTGCTTTTCCAATAACCGAAGTAATTCCTGTTAATGAGTTTTTCGACTACCAAGCTAAGTATGACGGTTCAACAGCAGAGATAACCCCAGCAGAGATTGAAGATAAGGTTAGAGAAGAAGTTCAATCTACTGCAAAGAAAATCTATAAGCAGTTAAATTGTAAGGGAGTTTGTAGGATAGATTTTATATATGATAGCGAGAAAGAAGAGCTATTTTTCTTAGAAGTAAATACTATTCCTGGTCAGTCTTCACAGAGCATTGTTCCAAAGCAAGTTCAAACAATGGGATGGACAACAAAAGACCTTTATTTAAGGATGTTAGAAGAGATATTCTAAAACTATAATCTAAGATGAAAGAAATAAAACTTAAAATATTTATAATAATTGCTCTCTTACCTCTATTATCATTTTCACAACCTAAGAATGTGATTTTAATGATAGGAGATGGAATGGGACTTGCTCACGCATACGCAGCATACACTGTAAACAAAGGGCAGTTAAATATGTTCGATATGCCAGTTACGGGTTTCTCTAAAACTTATTCGGCAGATAAATATATTACTGATTCAGGAGCAGGAGGGACTGCAATGGCTATTGGAAAGAAAGCAAATAACGAATCCATAGGGCTTGACTCTCTTTGGCTTCCTCACCCAAGCCTTATGACACTTGCAAAGAAAAAAGGACTTGCAACAGGGATTGTGGTTACTTGTGATATAACTCATGCAACGCCTGCAAGCTTTTATGCAAATGTTAAGCATAGGAAGATGGATGAAGAAATAGCTCTTGCACTTTTAGATGAGAATGTTGATATTTTTATTGGAGGAGGGTTGAAGAACTTCCTTGCAAAAAATAGAAAAGACGGACTTTCTTTAACTGATAGCTTAGAGAAAAGAGGCTATAAGTTAGTTTATAATTTAGATGAGCTTAGTTCATTGAAAAGAAATAAAGATAAGAAAGCAAATCATGTTGCAGGATTACTTTATGATGGACATCCACCACTAGCAAATAAGAGAGACGATATGCTTTCAAAGAGCTTAGAGAAATCTCTTGAACTTCTATCTGCAAACAAAAAAGGTTTCTTTATGATGGTTGAGGGGTCGCAAATTGATTTCGAGGCTCACCTTAATAGGTTTGATAATATGGTTGAGGAGGTTCTTGATTTTGATAAGGCAGTTGGCTTAGCTATTGAATTTGCAAAAAGAGATAAAAATACTCTTGTTATTGTTATTGCTGACCATGAAACAGGTGGGCTAGCAATTAATGGAGGAAGTATTGAGGAAGGAAAGGTTAAGGATAAGTGGACAAGTTTTAATCATACTGCTATTATGGTTCCAATTTATGCATTTGGCGTTGGAGCTGAAAATTTTACTGGAGTAATGGAAAATACTGATGTTTTTAAGAAAATCTCTTCATTATTGGATTTGTAATTGTAACTTTGCACGATAATAATTAATAATATAACATAAAAATATAAAGATGACAGACTACAATTTAAAGTATAAAGTAGCTGATATTAGCTTAGCTGACTTTGGTAGAAAAGAAATTGATATCGCAGAAAAAGAAATGCCAGGTCTAATGGCTCTAAGAGAAAAATTCGGTAAGAAAAAACCTCTTAATGGAGTTAGAATTACTGGTTCTCTTCATATGACTATTCAAACAGCAGTACTAATTGAAACCCTAACTGCTCTTGGAGCTGACGTTCGTTGGGCTTCTTGCAATATATTCTCAACTCAAGACCATGCAGCAGCAGCAATTGCAGCAGCAGGTGTTCCTGTTTTTGCTTGGAAAGGCGAAACCTTAGAAGAATATTGGTGGTGTACTAATCAAGCTCTTTCTTTCCCTAATGGAAAAGGGGCTCAAATGATTGTTGATGATGGTGGTGATGCTACTCTTTTAGTTCATAAAGGATATGCAGCAGAGAAAGATGCTTCTATTTTAGATAAAACTCCTTCTTCAGCTGAAGAGGCTGTTATTCTAAAGACCATAAAAGAAGTCTTAAAAGAAGATAATCAAAAATGGCATAGGACAGTTGCAGAACTTAAGGGTGTTAGTGAAGAAACAACTACTGGTGTTCACCGTTTATATCAAATGATGGAAAGAGGAGAACTTCTTATTCCTGCAATAAATGTTAATGACTCAGTAACTAAATCAAAATTCGATAACCTTTATGGTTGTAGAGAATCACTTGCTGACGGAATCAAGAGAGCAACAGATGTTATGATTGCTGGAAAGATTTGTGTTGTTTGTGGTTATGGCGATGTTGGTAAGGGTTGTGCTCATTCTATGAAAAGCTATGGAGCAAGAGTTATTGTGACTGAAATAGATCCAATTTGTGCTCTTCAAGCTGCTATGGAAGGATTTGAAGTTACAACACTTGAAGATGCTCTTTCGGAAGGTAATATATTTGTCACTACAACAGGAAACAAAGACGTTATCACTGCTAAGCAAATGTCAAAAATGTCTGATGAAGCTATTGTTTGTAATATTGGACACTTCGATAATGAAATCCAAGTTGAGAAATTAGAATCTTGGCCAGGAGTTAAGAAATTAAACATTAAACCACAGGTTGATAAATATACTTTTGCAGAAGATGGTCATTGTATTTATTTATTAGCTGAAGGTCGTTTGGTTAATCTTGGTTGTGCAACAGGACATCCTTCATTTGTAATGAGTAGTTCTTTCACAAATCAAACCTTAGCTCAAATTGACCTTTGGGAAAATGATTATGCAGTTGGCGTTTATCGTTTATCTAAACAACTTGACGAAGAGGTTGCAAGACTTCACTTAGAAAGAATTGGCGTTAAGCTAACTATTCTATCAGATGAGCAAGCTGAGTATCTTGGAGTTCCTAAAAACGGTCCATATAAAGCAGACCATTATAGATATTAGTGAAAAATATATTTAGAATATTCAAATATATCAAAGGTTACAAAAGAGAAGTAATCTTAAACTTAGTGTTCAATATACTCTATGTTTTTGCTTCTCTTTTTTCCTTTGTTATTGTAATTCCTTTTGTTTCCGTCCTCTTTGGAATCATTAAAGCTCCAGCAATTTGTCCTGAATTTGCATTTAATAAAGATGTGATTATTGATTATTTTGCGTTTAACCTCAATTATTTAAGCCTAACTTATGGTCTCTATACTTGTCTTGCAGTACTAAGTGTTGTTTATTTAGTCTTTGCATTCCTTTCTGCCCTATTTCGTTACTTAGCTATGTATTTCTTAGCTCCTGTTAGAAATGGAGTTGTTAAAGATTTGAGAAATGATATCTACCATAAGATAACAACCCTACCTCTTTCATTTTTCTCTAACAAAAGAAAAGGCGACTTGCTTTCAAGAATGAGTTCCGACCTTTCCGATATTGAAATATCTGTTATGAGTAGCTTGCAAATGTTGGCTAAAGACCCTGTTATGGTTATTGTCTTCCTAATTGCCTTAGTGATTGCGAGCCAAAAACTTGTAATCTTTATTGTCATTATACTTCCTTTGGTTGCTATACTTATCAAACAAATTGGAGCAAGTCTAAATAGGAACTCAGAAAAAGGTCAAAAACAAATCGGAACAGTTCTTTCTACAGTTGAGGAGACCCTTGGCGGAGTAAGAGTTATTAATGCCTATAACGCAGGAGATATTATACAAAAGAAATTTGAGCAGGAGAATAATGCCTATGCTAAACTGATGACAAAAATCCTTAGACGCAAAGACCTATCCTCTCCTCTTACAGAGATTTTTGCAATCTTTGCATTAGTGGTTGTTGTTCTTTTTGGAGGAATTATGGTAATTAATGGAGAAATCCACCCAAGCATTCTAATAGGTTTTGTACTCTTGTTTGCAAGGATAATAGCACCACTTCAAAGCGTTACATCAGCGTATTATAACCTTAAGAAAGCCGAAGCAGCAGCTCATAGATTATATGAAATCTTAGATGCACCAGAAAGAATAATTGAAAAGCCAAATGCAATAAAAGATATTATTTTTGAGGATAAGGTAGAATATAAAAATGTTTCATTCTCATATATTGAGGAGCAAGGGAAAGAGAAACTTGTTTTAGATAATATAAACCTTGAGATTGAAAAAGGACAGACAGTTGCAATAGTTGGACGCTCGGGTGCAGGCAAAAGCACACTTATAGATTTGCTTCCAAGATTTCAAGACGCTTTGAAAGGAGATATAACAATT
The DNA here is from genome assembly GCA_041673165.1 of Bacteroidales bacterium. GTDB lineage: Bacteria > Bacteroidota > Bacteroidia > Bacteroidales > P3 > UBA10566. The sequence goes on along the minus strand of JBAYYI010000003.1, from coordinate 38,767 downwards.
GATAGCATTTCAATTATGGACTTTAATATCAATTCTCTAAGACATAAAATAGGAGTTGTTACTCAAGAGAGTATATTATTTAATGATACCATTTTCGGGAACATAGCCTTTGGAATAAGTTCAAGCCTTGAAGAAGTGCAAAAGGCAGCAAAGGCAGCTAATGCTCATGATTTCATTGAGAAAATGCCAAAAGGCTACTATACTAATATTGGAGATAGAGGCTTAACTATTTCAGGAGGAGAGCGTCAGAGGATATGTATTGCAAGAGCTATTCTGAAAAATCCAGCAATATTACTCTTAGATGAAGCAACCTCAGCCCTTGACACCGAAAGCGAAAGATTAGTACAAGAATCCCTTGAAACAATTATGAAAGGTAGGACAACCCTTGTTGTGGCTCATAGGCTTTCAACAATTCTTAACTCAGATAAAATCATAGTTATGGATAATGGAGAAATAGTAGAGCAAGGGACACACCAAAGTCTATTAGCTAAGGAAGGCATTTACTCAAAACTTATAGCCCTACAAACTCTCTAAAAAATAAGACTGCGTAATAATTTTCTGAAACGCCACTTTAAAAAATTCTTTCTTTGATTCAGTAAATTCTTTCAGCGTTTCATTTTTCTCTTTCTTTGATTGGTAAACTTACTAATTATTTACCTTCCCATTTATTCCAATGTATGTTTTCTTCCTTGTATTTTTGCTTTGGTTTTTCCTTACCAGTCTGCCATCCAATCGGGATAACACATAGTGGAATTATATGTTCAGGAAGTGAAATCTCTTTTCTAACAGTTTCCATTCTTTCTTTCTTTGGATAAACTCCTGTCCAAACTGCACCAAGCCCTAAGCTCTCTGCTGCTAATAATATATTTTGAGTTGCAGCACTACAATCTTGTATCCAATATTCTTGTCCTTCGCCCTCTAATGCTTTTTTCATATCTCCACATACTATTATTGCTGCTTGTGCTTGTTTTAACATTTTTGCATAAGGCAGTAGGTCTCCAAGTTTATCCAATGTTTCTCTGTCATCTATTGCAATAAAAGCCCAAGGTTGAGCATTAACGGCTGAGGGTGCTGACATTCCTGCCCTAAGTAGCTTTTCTAAATCTTCTTTTTCAACTTTTTGGTCGGTATATGTTCTAACACTCTTACGCTCTGATATGTTTTTAAGTACTATTTCTGACTTCTCAGTATTTTGTGCAAAAGCTGTTGAACTAACTAATAGTAAAGCAATTAATAATAGTTTGATTGGTCTCATTTTAATGTGGTTTTATGTTATATTTATCTTTAAGTCCTATTTTATTCTCTGGCAAATATAGAATTAATTTTTTATTTCTCAAATTTATGGGTAAGATTTTCTGCTCTGGGTTCAAATAATGAAAATAAATATGTACTTTTGTAAGTTATAAATTTTAATATGAAAAGGTTAATTGTATTTCTTCTTGGCGTTTTGTTTATAAATACTGCTTACTCTCAAGGAAATGCTCTTGAGAAAGTGAGAAATGCAATATCTATTTCGGGTGAGGCTAAAATTCTTATTCCAATTAAAGAGATTAAGGACATAGATTTATTAGCAAACACAATTAACTTAGACTACCCTAAGGGAGAGAATTTGCTGGCTTATGTTAATGAAAAGCAGTATAGTAACTTCCTTAAATTAAATCTTAAACATAGTTTTTTTGAAGAGGATAACTCTTCAAAGGCACTAACTATGGCAACCACTATGTCTCAAATGAGTAATTGGGATAGGTATCCAACATTCGAGGTTTACGATTCTCTAATGAGGAGATTTGCTCAGACTTATCCGAATATTTGCAAATTAGATACTATTGGCTTTTCTGTAAAAAATAGATTAATACTCGCACTAAAGATTTCATCTAACCCTTATCAAGATATCGACAAACCTAAGTTTCTATATACATCAACAATGCACGGTGATGAGCTTGGTGGCTATGTTTTTATGCTTCGTTTAAGTGATTGGCTTTTGTCAAATTATGGAATAAATCAAAGAGCAACCGATATAATAAATAATACACAAGTTTATATTAATCCTCTTTCTAATCCTGACGGAACTTATGCTGGATATGGAGGGAATGCTAACGTCAGTTATTCAACAAGATCTAATGCAAACAATATTGATTTGAATAGAAACTACCCATGTCCCGTTGCAGGGCCTCACCCTGACTCACTCCAGTGGCAGGCTGAAACCCTTGCTTTTATGGCTTATGCAGATAGCAATGATTTTGCCATGTCTGCAAATCTTCATTCGGGAGCTGAAGTTTTGAACTATCCCTACGATTCTTATTATCCTTCCGCAAGAACTCATTCCGATGCAAATTGGTTTATTGATGTATGCAGTAATTTTATTGATTCCATACCCTCATCTTCTCCTTCATCCTTATTTACAGATGTTACAAACATAGGATATACTAATGGAGCAAATTGGTATAGGGTTTCTGGTGGAAGACAAGATTATCAAACCTATTTTAAATATGGAAGAGAAATTACATTTGAAGTTTCTTCTGTCAAAAGACTTTCAACATCTTCGTTAAATAATTATTGGAGATATTTAAAGGGAGGACTAATCTCTTATATTGAATATTGTCAAAAAGGATTAGAGGGTTATGTTAGAGATAGCGCAACAAATGAGCCAATTAAAGCAAAAATTTGGATTGAGAATCACGATGGATTTAACTCCGAAGTGTTTACAAAAACAAGCACAGGCTACTATTATCGCCCAATATTAAATGGCAGCTACACAATTACGTATAGTGCTTTTGGCTATAAGAAGAAAACAATTTCAAATATTCAAGTTATTGGTGGACAAATGAATATTCAAAACGTTATGCTTGCAAAAGGCGATATTGGTTTGGAAAAAATAGAAAACGAAAGCCCGTTTAATATATATCCTAACCCTTCAAAGGATATGCTTAACATTAAACTTAACCATTATAAGGGCGAAAAAAACTCCTATTCCATTAAAAACTCCTTAGGAATTGAAATAATAAGTGGGAGTATTATAGATAAAACAACGAATATAGATATATCTAATCTTAATAGGGGCATATATTTTATTAGCCTTGGAACAAAAGTCGTTAAGTTTATTAAAGAATAAAAATATTAATCATATACTATGAAACAACTAATCATAATAATTACGCTTTTCCTTGCCTCAATATCTTCAAGTTTTGCTCAAGAGAATGGAGAAGTAATTGTTGGACAAGACAAACCAATATCTACTCCTTTCTGTACTGCGGCTTTGGGATGGACTTTCCCAGATGCTGACATGGCTGATAAGTATGAAAGCTTTATGAATTTGAATGCCAATCTTGGATGGAAGACAAAACAAAACTGGTTATATATTGTGGAGTTTGGCTTTGGATTTGGTAGCGATAATGCAAAGAACAAGGATCAAATACTTGCAGGAATTATGACAAGAGAGGGAGATCCTTTTGTTATTTCAAGAGAAGGTTCTGATGCAGGCGTTGTTGGATATAATAGAAACTTAAGCATTATGGGAAAAGTTGGAAAGGTTATCCCTCTTTCAAAGAAAAGACCAAATTCAGGTATAATGCTAACCTTAGGACTTGGAATGATTCAACACCAAATAATCTACCAATCTACCTTGGAGGTTGCAGAACAATTGGAAGGCGATTATGCTTATTTATATGATAGACAAGTTAGGGGAGTTATGGCTTCTGGATTTATAGGATACCTTCATATGAGTAAGAAAAGCTATACTAATTTTTACGTTGGTTTAGAGATTGATCAGGCTTGGACAAAATCAACAAGGGATTACCAGATAAACTATAACCTATCTAAAAATAAGATTTTTCAAGACAGGATGTTTACTCTAAAAGTTGGTTGGATGTTCCCTTTCTTTGGTCGTGACGCTGATAAGATTTATTATTTCTAAAATATGAATTGTATTTATTCTTTTTTTATCTCGTTCTATACATTACTATTATTAGTAGTATCTCCTTTCAATAAAAAGGCCAAACTAATTGTGCAAGGACGCAAAAATAGTTTTAAAGAACTTGAAAAGAAAATAAAGAAAGACGATAAGGTCGCTTGGTTTCATGCAGCCTCACTTGGCGAATTTGAACAAGGCAGACCTTTAATTGAAGACTTTAAGAGAGAAAACCCAAACCATAAGATACTCTTAACCTTTTTTTCATCATCGGGCTACGAGATAAGAAAGAACTACGATAAGGCAGATATTGTTATTTATCTTCCAAGCGACACAAAGAGAAATGCTAAACGCTTCATTAAGCTTTCACATCCTGAATATGTGTTTTTCATTAAGTATGAGTTCTGGTACAATTTCATCAAAAGAGCAAAAAAGTCTGGTGCTAAGGTTTTCCAAGTCTCACTAATACTTCGCCCCAATCAATATTTCTTTTCCCCTTTTGGTTCTTGGTATAGGAAACAACTAAAGAACTTTGATTTCTTCTTTGTTCAAAACAGACAAACAAAAGACCTACTAATGTCAATTGGGTTTGAGAATACTAAGGTGACAGGCGACACTCGTTTTGATAGGGTTTCTCAAATTGCAAGTGAGAAAAAAGACTTTGAAAAGATTAAAGAATTTTGCCAAAACGATAAGGTTGTTCTTATGGGTAGTAGCTGGCAAAAGGATGAGCAGTTAATGAAAGAGGCAAAGGAGAAAACAAAATCAGAGTTCAAACTTATTATTGCTCCACACGAAATACACTCTTCTCATATTGAACAAATACTAACTCTTTTCCCTAAGGCAATAAGATATTCTGAGATTGAAAAAACAGATTATTCAAATTCCGAAAACAAAGATAGTATCCTAATAATTGATTCTATTGGCATCTTATCTTCTCTCTATAAATACGCAACTCTTGCCTATATTGGAGGAGGATTTGGAGATGGAATACATAATATATTGGAAGCAGCAACTTTTTCAAAGCCAATTTTATTTGGAACAAACTACAAGAAATTTAAAGAGGCTATTGATTTAGTTGAAAAAGAAGGTGCATTTAGTTTCTCGGATAGTGATAAATTATCTCAGTTAATTGATTATTTATTATCAGATAGCGATTATTACAAAAAAAGTTCAGATATTTGTCTAAGTTATATCTCAGAAAATAAGGGAGCTTGCAAAAAAATTCTGTCTGAGATTAAGAATATTGAAAATTAGGAGGATTATATTGAAAAAGGTCTTAAATATAAAAGCTTTTTTACTTATTGCTACAATACTCTTTGTGGGTTGTAGCCCCTATAAACATATATCTAAGAATGGGTATCTCCTTTCTAAGAACAAAGTATCGGTTGATACTAAAACCCTACCTAAATCTGATTTTGCTAATCTAATTAAACAAGACCCCAATAGCTCTATCTTAGGAATTAAACTCGGTATGTATATCTATTCTATTTCACCAAGAGGAGAGGATTCAACTGTTAGTTTTATTTCTCGAAACATTTATAGAAAGGTAGGACAAAAACCAGTTGAGTTTGAAAAGGATTATGCCTACCGTTCAACTCAAGATATGAAGAGCTACTTAAAAAACAAGGGTTGTTTTGATGGAGATGTTAAAGATAGCATTGTTTACTACAAAAGAAAGGCAAAGGTTTTCTATACAATTACGACTGGTAAGAGATATAAGATAGATACTTTTTTTGTTAGTTCAAAAGACACTGCAATCTTAAGCTCTGCATTAGAAATTATGAACTCTTCCCCTATTAAGAAAGATATTTACTACGATGAAGATTTATTTGATGACGAAAGAAATAGACTTACAATAGAGTTAAACAAGCAAGGATACTATGATTTCACAAAAGACTATATCCTTTTCAATATTGACACAAATAATAATAACTATTCAACAAAGGTTAATTTAGAAATAAAGAGTAAAGACTTAAAAGTAGAAGAAAATAAGGATAGTTTGGTTGATTTTATGACAAGCACGCCACCTGTTTTCAAGAAATACAAGATTAGAAACATATATATATATCCCGATATTGCTTATCAGCAAATTTCAGACAGCAATGCAGTTATAGATACTAACATAATCTTTCATCGTCAAAAAGAGAAGTACGGATTAAATAAGTACTATGTTATCTACTCTCCTCCTGAGTCAATGAGAATTAAAACAATACTTAGGACAGTGATGTTTCAAAGGGATAGTTTATATTCTCCTATCTATGCAGAAAGGACTTATAACGCACTTAATCAGCTAAAGAACTTTAAGTTTATTGATATTTCATATTCTTCAGTCCTTTTTGACAAAAATCAAGAAGCATTGGACACATCTCTCTTAGATTGTTTTATTAAGCTATCCCTAACCAAACCAGTCCTTTTGACTACTTCATTAGAGGCTAATTTCTCTACGGTTAATAACTCCTTAATTGCAAACAATAATTCTAATTTTGGGATGGAATTAAACGCAGGAGTCCAACATAAGAACATATTCAAAGGTGCTGAAATCTTTTCTTTCAATGGTAAAACTGCCTTTGAAATAAAGAGTGATATATTTAGTAGTCGTGTAGATACAATTAATAAATGGTCATTGGTTAATGCCTTTGAGACTGGGTTTGATTTTGGAATTGAATTTCCTCGTTTCCTAATGCCTTTCGGAACAAATTTCTACTCAATGCAGTTCCTCCCTCACACAACAATTAAAACTGGGTATAATTTTCAAAAAAGGAATTATTTCGAGCGTTCTATTTTCAATCTAAACTTTGGATACAGCTGGAACTATTTAACCGAATACAACCATGCAATCATACCTATTGAAATAAATCTTGTTAAAATGAATGTTACAAGTCAATATTACGTTGACTATATCAAGACATTGGATAAGAGGATTAGATACCAATATTCCGACCACTTAGTTACTAACTCTCGTTATAGTTTTCTGTATAATGGTCAGGAGCTAAACAGAAAAAAAGACTTCACCTATCTTCGTTTTAATATTGAATCGGCAGGCAATCTTATATACCTTGTTGATAACTTATCAGTTTCCTCAAAAAATGATGCCGGTCAATATACCATTTTCGGAATCCCTTATGCACAATACCTAAGAACAGATATTGACGTTAAGAAATATCATTATATTAGCGAGAACCAAACCCTTGTTTTTAGAGCTTACGGCGGTATTGGTTTGCCTTATGGAAATTCAAGTGGACTTCCTTATGAGAAAAGCTTCTTCTCAGGTGGCAATAACAATCATAGAGCTTGGGAGTTAAGAGAAATTGGCCCTGGTTCATCTAAAATTGATGATACGCAGCTTAGATATGACCGCTCTGGTGACATACAAATTGGTGGAAACATTGAATACCGTTTCTCAATCTTAGGTCCTTTGGAAGGAGCTACCTTTGTTGACATTGGGAATGTTTGGACTCTCAAAAAACAAAGTGATATGCCAGGTGGACAAATTAAATTGGATAGTTTCTATAAGGAATTAGCAACTGGTCTTGGTTTTGGTATTAGATTAAATATTCAATTCCTTATCATACGTTTCGACTTTGCAATAAAGGCTTGGGATCCTTCTAAACCAATGAATGAAAGATGGGTTATACCTCAAACAAAATTCAACAGCATTAATATGAATTTCGGTATCGGTTACCCTTTCTAATACATAAGCATAGAGAACCCATATTTCTGCATCTCACTTGCTTTTTCCCTATTTTGCTTTATATAATTTGTCTTGTCGTTTGTCTTATATTTATAAAGATATTCCTCCCCGTTCTTATTCCAAATATAGAAGTACTCATCATCTATTACTCCAAGCTTATCGTCTGCTGAAAAATATCCATACTTTCTGGGATAGGTTTCGAAGTCAATGCCAAGTGTTTTCGTGTTTTCAATGCCTAAGTAGGAAGAAACCATTGCAGAGATATCAATTTGAAGTCCTATATTCTCCACTTTCTTTGCCCCAAGCTTTGAAGGACAATAGAAAATTAATGGGCTATGGTGATAGGAAAGAGGAAGCTCATAATTTGTTGTTCCCTTATATGCTCCATGGTCTGCAATAAAAACAAAGACTGTGTTTTCAAACCAAGACGTTTGCTTAGCTTTTTCAATAAACTGCCCAATTGCCCAATCGGAATACTCAACGATTTTATCTTTTATGTCTTTCGATTTTGTTTTAAAAGGGATATTATCTGGCAAAATATAAGGTCCATGATTTGATGAGGTCAGAAGGGTTGCAAAGAATGGTTTTCCTTTATCCATCTTTCCAATCTCCTGAATTGCTCTACTAAACATAATATGGTCAGGAACTCCTAAGGTGCTTTTTACTTCATTTTTTGGATAGTCCTTAACAGATACTATCCTTTCAATGCCATTTGCCAAAAGGAAACCTCCAATATTGTCAAACTGATCGTCATGTGTTGTGAAATAAATAGTAGAATACCCATTTTCTCTAAGCAAACCAGGCAGTCCTCCTTCCATTTTTGGAATTATGGTAAGGTTCATTGAATGTTTATCTAAGAGTGCAGGCTGACCAAAGAGGCTTGAATAAACTCCATTATAGGTATGTATGCCAGCAGTATAAACATTCTCATAAGAAACAGAATTATTAATTAGGTTATCTAAATTTGGAGTAAGATTTAAAGTATTTCCAAAATGCCCAATATTGCAAGTACCCATTGCCTCCATTATAATAAGGACAACATTCGTATTTTTATCTAAGACAATATCTCTTTTCTCTCCAGAGGCTCTCATTCTCCTAAATTCATTTTCCACATAAAGCTTAGCCTCTTTCTTATCCATCAAATTAAGTGGCTTATTTTTTTCTTTCATCTTCTCTTCAAGACTCTTAATAAATGTAAAGTTTGGATTAAGTCCCATTTGATTGATTAGAGGATTGCTTGAAAAATAAGCAGTCCCAACTTTCATAGGCGATTTTTTTTCAATCCTTCCCCTCATACCCAAAAAACAAAGTCCTATTAGGATTATAAAAATAATGGAATTGATTATATAGGTTTTTAGAGAGGGCTTAGAATCAATTTTTTCAGTCTTAAACCTAAGGAAACGTTTATATACTTTTAGCATTAGCCAAGAGTAGAGAACAATTATGCCAATAAAGACAAAGACAAAGACAATATAAGAAGGCTCTTCAAAAATCATCTTAAAAACAAATTGAGGGTTATCCATCCAGGTTAGGGCTTGAATATTAAACCTGTTGAAGAAATACTTGAAATATGGTATATCGACTGATGAGATGGAGAAGAAAATGGAATAAACTACAACAAGAAAGTAGTGATTTACCTTATAGAATATCCTATTTTTGATATTGAAGAAGTAGGCTATGATAAAACTAATCAAAATTGGTGAAAGAGCAAAGCAGGAAATGAGGGTATCGAACCTAAAACCCATAAAGAAAGCCTTGAAAAGAAGTATTAATCCTCCTTTTTGGCTTAGGATTTCACTTATAGAGTCAATATTTAGGGGTAAAATAAAGATTCTAAACAAGAAAAAGAAGGCAATTCCAATCAAATAAGCCCAAAACAAATAGAGAACTTGCTTTGGAAAAAAGTATATCTTAGTCATAAAACAACATATTAATCAACAAAATTACTAATTTCTTTGATTAAATCGCAGTATTAGGATAGAGAAAAATGAATCGCTGAAAGAATTTATTGAATCAAAGGAATAAAAAATTAGATCAAAGATCTAAAAAATCCTTTCAGTGATTCATTTTTTTAATTATTGTCTAATGCGGCAACTGTTCCTGAAGAATATTGGAAGGCTCTGAGGTGGAATAATTCCATTACTGCAAAGACGTGGTCAAAGATGTCAGACTGTACTTTTTCATATTCTATCCAGCTTTGCTTTGCTGAGAAACAATAAATTTCAATCGGCACACCTGTTACACTTGGTTGAAGTTGCCTTACCATATGTGTCATCTCAAGATTTAAATCAGGACGTGTGTTTAGCCAAGAATCAAGATACTCTCTAAATGTGCCTATATTTGTTAGTCTTCGTTTGTCAAGTAAAGTATTATGTGAGGCATTATGCTCTTCAATGAATCTAAGCTTTTCTTCAAGGTAGTCTCTAAGTAGTTCAGACTTTCTAAGAGTTTCTATCTCCTGTTCTGTCAAGTAATGGATTGTGTTTATATCTATATTGATAGAACGTTTTATTCTCCTACCTTCTGACTCCTCCATCCCTCTCCAGTTGGTGAAAGATTCAGATACTAATTTATGAGTTGGAATTGTGGTAATGGTTTTGTCCCAGTTTTGAACCTTAACAGTGGTTAGGTTGATTTCCAGAACATCTCCATCAACCCCCCTATTTTGCATAACTATCCAGTCCCCTATCTTTACCATATTGTTTGCACTTAGCTGAATGCCTGCCACAAAGCCAAGTATTGAGTCTTGAAAAACTAAGATTAGAACTGCTGCAAATGCTGTTAGTCCTCCAAGTAATATGAGTAGGGATTTTCCTGTGAATATGCTGATTACTACTATTAAGGCAACGCACCATATAAATATCATCAAGACTTGCGTAAAGATTTTTAGTGGTTTTTCTTTCGATATTGGGTAGCTTTCCCATATCCTATTTACCCCATCAAGAATAGAACCAATAAGCAAGACAGATGCAAAGGTTATCCAGGCTGATATGAATTTGTGGATAATGTCCATATACTGCCAGTCGAGTGAGGTTAGCCCTATTTGAATTACTATGGCGGAAATTAGATATCCAAGACGGCGGAAGAATTTCTTATCAAAAAGGAGGTTATCCCAATCGGTTGAGGTATGTCCTGCTATTTTAATAATTAGATGTGCAAGGTATTTTCTTGCTATCATATATGCTATCCAGCCAAATAAACCAATAAGAAAAAGACTTATTATGGTGTTTAGGAAGATTAATAATCCCTCTGAGTGGAGTCCGATATTCTGTAGAATTGGTTTGAAATCCATATTTTTTTAGTGTTAATTAGTTTTACAACTGCAAAGATAAGGAATTTTCTACTTTTTTCAAAATGGCTTTTACTGAAGTCCTTTATCTGATTTTAGTTTAAGTATTTTGGCGTAAGAGTTAGAGATTTTTCTTTCATCTACCTTGCCCTGTTTAACTAATTGGAATATTGTTTCGATTGCTTTATAGCCTATTTCCTTATCGTAGTTGTCTCCGTTATTTGAAAATATAAACATATCAACTCCTGCATTTATTGCTTTTTCCAAACAAGTTTCAAGGTCATATTGTTTTGCAATTGCCCCCATTGCCATATCGTCTGAAACTATTATACCTTTGAAGCCCATTTGAACTTTCAACATATTGGTTAGGGTTTTATAGGACATTGTTGAGGGATAGAGTGAGTCGAAATTTGCATTAAAGACATGGGAAGTCATAACCACATCAACCAGTCCTTCTTCGATTAGTTCTTTGAAAGGGACTAACTCTTGAGCGTCGTAGGTGCTTGTTATATCTGCGATTCCTTTATGAGTGTCTGATTTAGAAGAGCCATGACCAGGGAAATGCTTAAGAGTTGTTGTTATTCCTAATTTACTATGTTCTTCTATTACAATTTTGGCGTGTTTAACCACCATTTGAGCATCACTACTAAAACTCCTTTCTAATTTCCCGATTATTGGACAGTCAGGATTAATGTTTACATCAACAGAAGGTGTGAAATTAAGATTTATTCCTAAGGATTTGAGATTTCTTGCTGAGCGTGACGCCCATTCTTTTGTGAGAGATGGGTTATTATTGTCGCCTAAGAATTGTTGGGATACGCTTGGTGGAAATCCATACTTTTCTTTCAACCTACTTACCTTTCCTCCCTCTTGATCAATTGAAATAAAAAGGCTTTTATTGCCCAGCTTTTGAAGTTCCGAACAAAGAGACCTTAGCTGATCTGGGTTTTCTATATTTCTTTTTGGCTTTTTACTCGGCACATCGTAATCAAATAATATAACGCCTCCTATCTTTTCTTTTGCAATTAGTCCGTATATTTCACTTTTGGGGCTAAGCTCCATACCCCTAAAGCCAATAATAAGCATCTGTGCTATTTTCTCTCTAAGCTCTCTATCCTTTTTTGAATTGTTTTGAGCATTAAGGATGAAAGGAAAGAGGATTATTGTTGTTAGGGCGAATAGGGTTGCGATTCTCTTTATCATTATCTTGTCTTATTTGGTTGATTAGTCTTCTCTTATTGTTGGCAAAATTAAGAAATTTCTCCTTTACATCATTGTTTTTCCTATATTTGCATCTTCAAAAAACAGAAAAACTTATGAAAGAGAAAAAAAATAGTTTGATTTTTAGCTTGTCCATAATTGGTATCCTTTATTTTATTTTTGGGTTCATAACTTGGCTAAATAGCGTTTTAATTCCTTTCCTTCGTGAGGCTTGTGAGCTATCAGATTCTCAGGCTTATTTAGTTACATTTGCTTTCTATATATCCTATTTCGTTATGGCTCTGCCTTCGTCTTGGGTTTTGAAAAAGACTGGATTTGCAAAAGGAATGGCTCTTGGACTTATGGTTATGGCTATTGGCTCATTGGTTTTTATTCCTGCTGCAATAGAAAGAAACTACATTATTTTTCTTGTCGGGCTATTCCTACAAGGAACTGGTCTTGCACTCTTACAAACTGCCGTAAACCCTTATGTTACTATTCTTGGCCCCATTGAATCGGCTGCAAAGAGAATGAGCATAATGGGACTTTTCAATAAAATTGCTGGAATGATTGGCATTTTGTGGCTTTCTAAGGTCTTGTTTTCAGATATGACTGCTCTAAGTCAGCATATTCAAACCCTAAGTGGTGATGCAAGGATTTTAGAACTTAACCTTCTAACTCAAAGAATAATACCTCCTTATATTGCAATTGCAATTGGATTATTCCTTTTGGCAATAATGGTTCTTTTGGCAAAACTTCCAGAGGTTAAAAATGAAGAAGAAATTGAATACGATGCAATCACACATAAAGAAAGAAGTATATTTAGTTTCACATATCTATGGTTGGGAGTCTTAGCTCTCTTTCTCTATGTAGGAATTGAAGTTATTGCAATTGACACTCTTGGACTCTATGCCGTAAGTCAAGGAATTGCAAAAGATATTGCTCCTATGCTCGGAACTCTTAGTCTTATTGCACTAACAATTGGATATATATTAGGAATAATACTTGTACCTAAATACATATCTCAAAGCAAAGCTCTAACAATATGCTCAGCCTTAGGACTTGTCTTTGTTATAGCAGCTATTATGACACAGGGCGTTCTTTCAATAGTATTTATTATTCTTCTAAGTTTTGCTCATTCTCTAATGTGGCCAGGAATTTGGCCTTTAGCTATAGACAAACTTGGAAAACACACAGCTGTTGCTTCTGCCCTTTTAATTATGGCTATTGCAGGTGGAGCAGTTATGCCACTAATCTATGGAGCTTGGGCAACAGAAATTGGCAATAGACAAATACCTTATTTAATATTAATACCTTGCTATCTATTCATTGCCTTCTATTCAATAAAAGGTCATAAGATGGGGAAGAAAATTACAGAAAAAAGATAAATTAATGGCAAAAACAAAGATACATTGTTCATTCTGTGGAAAAGCAGAAAATGAAGTTGCTTTTATGGTCAATGCTTATGAAGCAAACATTTGCGATAGTTGCATTGATAAGGTTCACGAAATGAAGAGAGAGGACAAGCAAACAAAGAACTCTAAATACGTTGCAAGCCTTGAAATAAAGAAACCAAAAGAAATAAAGGAATATCTTGACCAATATGTTATTGGACAGGAGGATGCTAAGAAGGTGCTTTCAGTTGCGGTCTATAATCACTACAAAAGACTTAACCACACAATTAGTAGCTCAAATGATGCAGAAGAAATTGAGATTGATAAGTCTAATATTATAATTGTTGGACAAACAGGAACAGGTAAAACTCTTTTAGCAAGAACAGTTGCAAGGATGTTAAATGTTCCGTTTGCAATTGCTGATGCTACCGTTCTAACAGAGGCAGGCTATGTTGGCGAAGATGTTGAAACTATATTGACAAGACTACTTCAAGCCTCTGACTATGATGTTGAGAAAGCAGAAAAGGGTATTGTATTTATTGATGAAATAGATAAGATAGCAAGAAAGAGCGATAACCCTTCAATAACAAGAGATGTTAGTGGAGAGGGAGTTCAACAAGCTCTTCTAAAACTTTTGGAAGGAAGCATAGTTCACGTTCCACCACAAGGAGGAAGAAAGCACCCAGACCAAAAGCTAACAGCTGTCAACACAAAGAACATACTTTTTATATCAGCGGGAGCGTTCAACAATATAGATAGGATTATTACTACAAGACTAAAGGCAAATGCAATAGGGTTTAAGTTCAATAAAAACTTAGATGAAGATGTGGATAAAGAGAATATCTTAAAATATATACAACCTCAAGATATTAGGAAATTTGGACTAATACCTGAGCTTGTGGGAAGGTTCCCTGTCCTAACTCATCTTGACCCACTAAATGCAGAAGCACTAAAGAGAATACTTACCGAGCCAAAGAATGCGATAATAAAACAATATAAGAAACTCTTTGAAATGGATGGAGTTAAGCTTAAGTTCTCTTCCGATGCCTTAGACTTCTTTGTTGAAAAAGCAATAGAGTATCAACTTGGAGCAAGAGGTTTAAGAGGTTTAATAGAGAATGTTATGACAGACCTAATGTATGAAACTCCAGAAACTGATAAGAAAGAAATAACTATAGACCAAAAGTTTGCTAAAAAAGAGTTTGCAAGGTTTGAAGGGAAGTTCAATAGTATGGAAAAATAAGCTTTGGCATAGTTATTGTTAAACTAAAAGAATAAATACTGAAAGATATGAAAAAGCTTAGTTTAATAATAATATTCTTGTTCTCAATACAAATAATTGGTTATAGCCAACAAAACAGGATAGTTACTTTTGCTACCGTTATGGATGGCGACACAATTCCTATGAGCTACTTAAAAGAAGTAAATATATCGGGATATGTTGCTCCTCTAACCGATGCTGAAAAAGCGAAATATGCAAAGCTAATACGCAATGTTAAGAAGACCTATCCCTTTGCCAAACAAGCAGGAAAGCTACTTGAATCTTATAGCATAGCAATGAAAGACAAGCCTGAGAAGCAAAGAAAAGGACTAATGAAACAAGCAGAAGAAGAAATTAATCTTAAGTTTGGAAACACTCTAAAGAAGCTTTCAAGAAGCCAAGGCAAGGTCTTAATAAGATTGGTTGATAGAGAAACAGGCAGCGATTCCTATACCATAGTAAAGGAGCTAAGAGGTAGTTTTAGGGCTTTCTTCTATCAATCCTTAGGAAAGATATTTGGCTATAACCTACGCTCAAAGTACAACCCACAACTAAACGATGAAGACCGAATAATAGAAAAAATAATCTACGCAATAGAAACAAATAATATATAGAAATGCGATACGGATTTTGCCACATAGCAATTGTTCCTATTAGGAAAGAAAATAGCGAGAGAAGTGAAATGATAAGCCAACTAATCTTTGGCGACTGCTTTAAGATTCTTGAGCAGATAGAAGACAAAATCCTAATCGAAAACTTTGATGACCAGTATGTGGGTTGGATTGACCAAAAGCAAACCATCGAAATAAGTCAGACAGACTACAATGCCTACACTTCAACATCCAAACAAATAGTTACCCTAGATCAAACTTATATCAGTCAAACCAATCAAAAGACAAAGCAGAGAATAATTTATCCTATATATTTAGGTTCCCAGCTTATAGGAGAGAAATTCCAATTAGGAGATATAATTTTTCAAATATTAGAACCTAAATCTATAAATAAAACAAAAACCAATATACTTTCTCTTATTACTATAGCCCTAAAATACGTTTCTGCTCCTTATTTATGGGGAGGGAAAAGCCTTTATGGAATAGATTGTTCAGGCTTTACTCAAATGTGTTATAAACAAATTGGAGTAAATCTACTAAGAGACGCCAAAGACCAAATAACCCAAGGAGAAGAAGTAAAAACACTCGAAGAAGCCGAAAAAGGAGACTTATGTTTTTTTAATAACACAGAAGGTAAAATCACTCATGTAGGAATATATATAGGATCCAATCTAATCATTCATGCATCTGGTCAAGTAAGAATAGACCAAATTGATAATAAAGGAATACTACCTCAACATTCTTCCACTTACAGCCACCAACTAAATAAAATCAAAAGATACTTATAGGGGTTTTAGTTTTCTAAGTCTTTGATTCAAGAAATTAGATCTTTGATTCACGAGATTAGTTCTTTGATCTAATTTTTTATTTCTTTGATTAAGGAAATCCTTTCTTTGATTCATTAAGTCGATTCTTTGACACTGTAAATGCTTTTTAATTCTACAGATTTTTTTGCCCATTTTCGCCTCTTTTTGACGTTTGTTTCACTTACTTTTTGCAATCTATTGAAAATGAATCTTGTTTCACCGTTTCACACCCCCTTAGTAGAGTGAAATGATGACACTCAGTAAATGTTCTTTAATAGGTTCAGAGTTGCACTAAGACAAGTTAGCTTAGTGCCAACCTCTGCCCCTTGATTTATTAAAAAAATATTTGAAGTTCGATATTCTTATTGTTTATAGTCTTGTCTTATGGATATATTATTACTATTTCAATATTATTAATGGATATAGGGAATTTATCTATTTACTTTGCAATCAATCAATAAAATAAGATAATATAACGACTCGTTTTTTAACTTTAATACGCATACTCAAAGGCAATTAAAAGTAGTTTTAAGAGGAATTAATATTATTTTATTGTAATTTTGCATCTTGTAATTTTATCTACATAAAGTTTAAGATATTATGTCAACTATTATTTTCTCAATTTTGGTTTTGGTCTTGACTGCAACCTTAGCAGCTATAATTCTTTATTTTGTTGCCCAAAAGTTTAAAGTAATTGAAGACCCGCGAATAGATACCCTAACAGATATGCTCCCAGGAGCTAATTGTGGGGGATGTGGTTATGCAGGCTGCCGTTCAATGGCTGAAAACATTGTAAAGAACAATTCCCTTGATGGTATGCGATGCCCAGTTGGAGGGAATATAGTAATGGAAGATATCGCAAAAATCATGGGCTTGGAAGCAAGTAAAGCTGCTCCTCAAATTGCAGTTATTCGTTGTAATGGGGGAAAAATCAACACAACATCTAAAGTTAAGTATGAAGGCGTTCAGGATTGCTTATATGCTCACCTAAATATGGCATCAGAGGGAGGTTGTCCTAATTCTTGCTTAGGTTTAGGGAACTGCGTTGCGGTATGTCCTTTCGATGCAATACATATTGACCCAATTACCCTTCTTCCAGTTGTGGATGAGGAGAAATGTGTTGCTTGTGGTGCTTGCGTTAAGGAATGTCCAAGAAAGGTTATTGAGTTAAGGAATAAAGGAATAAAGAATAGAAGAGTATTTGTAAGTTGTGTAAACACTGAGAAAGGCGTTATTGCAAAGAAAAACTGTAATGTAAGTTGTATTGGTTGTGGTCTATGTGTAAAGGCTTGTCCTTTTGAAGCAATAACCCTAACAAATAATCTTGCTTACATTGATTTTAATAAATGTAAGCTTTGCCGCAAATGTGTTGAGGTATGTCCAACAGGAGCTATTCACGAAGTCAACTTCCCTCCAAAAAAGGAAAAAGAAACAATCGAGACTCCTAAAGCAAATCAAGTAAATTTAACAAAACTATCAAAGCAATGAAGACATTTCGCAGGGGTGGAGCTCACCCAGAAGAAAATAAGTTAACTAATGATTGTTCAATTGAAGTTTTTCCTTTACCAAAACAGGGCGTTGTTTTTGTTTCTCAACATTTGGGAGCACCCTCAACTCTTATTGTTCAAAAAGGAGATAGAGTAAAGACAGGACAACTTATTGCTAAGGCAGAACAGTTTATTTGTGCTAATACACATTCTCCATATACTGGAATAATATCTAAGATTGATTTTGCAACCGACTTCACTGGCTATAAGAAACAAGCACTTTATATTGAAGTTGAAGAAGATGAGTGGATGGAGGGGATTGATAATTCAACAGATATAATAAGAGAAATTAAGCTTGACTCAAAAGAGATAATTGAAAAGATAAAAGAAATGGGTGTTGTGGGTTTAGGTGGAGCTGCCTTCCCTACTCATATCAAATATATGGTTCCTCCTGGCAAAACAGCTGAATTTCTTATTATTAATGCGGCTGAATGTGAGCCTTACCTAACATCCGACTATAGATTAATGTCTGAAAGCGTTGAAGAGTCCTTAATTGGGATTCAAATAATGAAAAAAGCATTAGGTGTTACGAAAGCCTTAGTTGGAATTGAAGAAAATAAGCCAGTTGCTATTAAGCGAATGACAGAATTGGCTAAGCAATTTGATGGGATTGAGATTGTCCCACTTAAAACAAAATATCCTCAAGGAGCAGAAAAGCAATTAATATATGCACTAACCAAAAGAGAGGTGCCAAGTGGTAAGCTCCCTATTGAAGTAGGTTGTGTAGTAAATAATATTGGAACAGCAGAAGCAATATATCATGCTGTTCAAAAAAACAAACCACTAATTGAGAACGTCCTAACCCTAACAGGAAAGAGTGTTAAACAAAGAAAGAACCTATTAGTAAGGGTGGGAACTCCAATGCAATCGATAATAGATGCTTTCGGAGGACTTCCAGAAGATACAGGTAAGGTTATTAGTGGAGGGCCAATGATGGGAAAAGCAATTAGCGACCTATCAGCTCCAACTGTTAAAACGACTTCTGCAATCTTAGTTATGTCAAATAAGGAATCTTCTCGAAAGGAAGAAACGAATTGTTTGCGTTGTGGTAAATGTATTACTGTTTGTCCAATGGGCTTAGAGCCAATAACTATTGCTCAGTTAGCAGAGAACCGTCTTTGGGAAGATGCAGAAAAAGCATTTGCAATGGACTGCATAGAATGTGGAACCTGTCTTTATACTTGCCCTGCTGGACGACCTCTTCTTGATATGCTTCGTCTTTCAAAAAACAATATTTCAGAACTAAGACGTCAAAAGTCAAATAGATAATTAATAAATGAAACTTATTAAAATAATATTATTCATATCCTTAGCTCTTTGTTGCACACAAGTTTCTGCACAACAAATAGGGAAAGAATTATATATCGATAAGGTTAATGATTTCATGGTTTCCTATCCTGACACTTGGCAATTGGAAGAGGGTCAAGAAGGAGAGATAACAATTTATAGTCCTTTTTCAGAAGAGTATTCAGAAGATGAGATGGACTCTGAGAGCGATATTGAGATTATTGAAGAGAAGATACAAATCAGTCCAAGCCGCTGGGATGAAGGAAGCTTAGAGGATTATCTTGATGCAAACTTTCATTCAATTGATTGGTCTGAGTTTTTCAATGATTTTGTGATTGAGAAAGAAGGAAAAGAAACGATTAATGGTAAAGAAGCTATTTGGTTTATGGCTAAATATTATGTTGGAGATGAACCTTGCATTAGCTACTTCTATTTCATTAAAATGTTTAACAAGGTTATATCCTTTACCTCATTTTGTAAGGAGGAGGATTTTGAATTAGATTATAAGATAAAATATTTAGAGATAATACGTTCCACAAGGTCTTATTTAGACTCTAAGAGATAGAACAAGAATATATAAATAAACTTTTGAAATATGGCATTATTAACTGTTTCGGGTTCACCACACGTTCAGAGCAAACAAACCACAAAAAGCATAATGTGGACGGTTGTTATAGCCCTTTTGCCTGCCCTATTGGTAGGAGTATATTATTTTGGCTTACCAGCCTTAGTAGTAACTCTAACTTCTGTTTTCCTATGTGTCTTATTTGAATGGCTTATTCAGAAATTCGTTCTTAAGGTTACTCCAACAATTAAAGACGGCTCAGCTGTTATAACAGGCATCCTACTTGCTTTCAACCTCCCTTCAAGTGTTCCAATTTGGATTCTTGCAATTGGAGCTTTGGTTGCAATTGGAGTTGCAAAAATGTCTTATGGAGGCTTAGGGAAAAACCCTTTCAATCCAGCACTTGTTGGTCGTGTATTCCTTTTTATATCTTTCCCAACTAAGGTTGCAATGTCTGAATGGCCTCTACCAAAAGCAGGAGCAATCTTTAATTCCCCCTTTTTAGATGCAACAACAGGAGCAACACCAATTCTTGCCCTAAAAAACGGTCAAGCTGTTGATTTATGGAATATGTTTATTGGGAATATAGGAGGATCAATAGGAGAGGTTTCTGCTCTTGCTCTTATTATAGGAGGTCTTATAATGTTATTTAGAAAAGTAATAACTTGGCATATACCCGTATCATTCCTACTTAGTGCAGCAGCATTAGCTCTTGTTCTATGGCTTGTTGACCCTAGTCAATATATGAATCCTGCATATCATATGTTAGCAGGAGGTCTGATGTTAGGTGCGATATTTATGGCAACAGATATGGTAACCTCGCCAATAACCTATAAAGGACAGTTAGTCTTTGGATTTGGTTGTGGTGTTCTAACAATAATATTCCGTAGCTTTGGACCTATGCCAGAGGGAGTCTCATTTGCAATTCTTATTATGAACGCAGTAACTCCACTAATCAACAAAGGCTTCAAACCAAAACCTTTTGGCTACTAAACTAATTTTAAAGAAAGAAAAACTATGGCAAAATTAGAATCGTCTTTAAAAAATATGATATTATCTCTAAGCATAATATCTCTTATCTCCTCTTCTTTGTTAGCAGGAATCTACACCGTAACAAAAGAACCTATTGCAACAGCTCAAAGCAAAAAGCAACAAGATGCAATAAAGGATGTCCTTCCAAACAAGAATGCAAAAGTAGGACAGCCTGTTGAAATTAAGCTTGAGGGAAGAGAAAAACCATTTATAATTTATCCAGCAAAAGAAAACGGAGAGCTTGTCGGAGCGGCAATACAAACTTATTCAACAGAGGGATATGCAGGCACAATAGAAATAATGGTTGGAGTTGATGATAAAGGAAACATTTCAAACTATACAGTCCTATCTTCTGCTGAAACCCCAGGCTTAGGTTCAAAAATAGACCAGTGGTTTAAATCAACAAAAGCAAATCAAACAATTATAGGAAAGAATTCTACGGTAAACTTCACCGTAAGTAAAGATGGTGGAGATATTGATGCAATAACAGCCTCAACAATATCCTCAAGAGCTTTTCTTTCTTCAATAAGAGATGCCTTCCAAGCTTATAAAACATATCAAGAACAAGAAAAAACCAATAGCCATGAGTAAGTTAAGTATATTATCAAAGGGAATAATAAAGGAAAACCCAATATTTGTACTCTTAGTTGGAATGTGTCCAACCCTTGGAACAACAACCTCTGCAATCAATGGCTTAGGAATGGGCTTATCAACAGCCTTTGTACTTATATGTTCAAATATAGTTATCTCTGCAATCAAAAGCTATATACCAGACAAAGTTAGAATACCAGCGTTTATTGTTGTTATAGCATCATTTGTAACTATCTTACAATTATCAATGCAAGCATATGTTCCAGCATTATACGCAAGCTTAGGAATCTTCATCCCACTTATTGTAGTAAACTGTATAATTCTTGCAAGAGCAGAAGCCTATGCCAACAAAAACACAGTATTCGACTCAATGCTTGACGGAATAGGGATGGGACTTGGTTTCACCTTAGCCCTAACCATACTTGGATCAGTAAGAGAAATATTAGGTGCAGGCTCAATCTTTAACTACAAATTCATAGGCGACCACGACGGAATCCTAATCTTCGTCTTAGCACCAGGAGCATTCATTGCCCTCGGTTACCTAATAGCAATCATAAACAAACTAAAGACCAGCAAGGCATAGCAATAATGCGTATTATTCATATCTCCGACACCCATAACCTACATCGAAAGGTTAAAAACTTACCCTCAGCCGACCTAATAATTCACTCGGGAGACGTTTCTTTTGCAGGAACAGACGAAGAGCTTATGAATTTTATTAACTGGTTTAGTAGTTTAGATTATAAATATAAAATCTTTATAGGAGGCAACCACGATTTTTGTTTAGAAGGGGAAAATATAAAAACCATTCAAAACTTATTACCAAATAACTGTTACTATCTTGACAAAAGCAGAATAACTATTGAAAATATAAATATCTTTGGCTTACCATTCTTCGTCTCAGAAGCTATGTCTGCCGACTACGAACAATCAATAAAACTTATCCCCAAAGATACCAATATCCTAATCTCACATCGCCCACCCTTAGGCATATTAGACTGTTCAGGCACAATAAACTACGGTTGCCAAGACTTACTAAAAGCAATCTCAAAAATCAAGCCTCGCTACAATCTCTTCGGTCATATACACGATGCATACGGAATAAAAGAAACCCCTCACACAACCTTTGCCAACACATCCTTAGTAGATGAACATTATAATCTCCTAAATACTCCTTTTGTATTTGATTATAAGTAATGTTGCAATTATCTCAATTTGCTATTTCTGTCTTTTTGTTTTATTTAATAGCCCCTAATCTGATATATTCTCAGAATCAAAAATATCATCTCTCCACTCACCATCAATATAGAACCAACCCCACGACATTATAACATCTTCAATATAAGCAATAAGCCGATAAGGAATTTAATAGTGTTGCTTTTCCCATTCATTCTCTATATTATAAATACCATTATTAGAAAGTAAGCGTTTAAAAAGTTCTTTCTCTTTTTCCCAATGTCTATCCTGCTTCATCTTAGCAATTATTGCTTTTTTGATTTCAGGATCATTAAATTTAAATAACTCTTCAACTATTGTATAATAATCTTTTGCCCATGAATCTTCAAAATCTTGTTCTTTCAAATACTTAAGAAGAGCTACTTTAATATTATCTGCATATTCAGCTTTATGCCAAGTAGATAAATATAAAACTGCATCCATATTTTCTCTTTCAAATGCTAATATTGAAATCTGAGTTTTATAAGGTTCTACGTAAATTCTATTATCCAATGCTCTTTTTATAAGCAACCAACTAATAGGGGTTTTACTATATATGATAATACTGTCTAGTTCAATTAGTATCTTGTCTGTTAGTGTTTTTTTAATATACATTCTACCCCAATATCTATGATATAATGAAGAAGAAATATAATCGTTCATGTTTATGCAACCACTAAAATCTCTGATCTCTCTGTCTTCTAAGATAAATTTTTGAAAAATAGTTTTCAAATCTTTATAATTATTGTCTGCTAAAGCCCAAGTCGCATAACAAGCAACTGTTGCATTTTTATTATCTGTCAAAAGCACTAACTCTTCTGTTGTAGCAATGTCTTTTAGTTGCTTAAAGTTTTTATAATTATCACTTTCCGAAAATTCAATACCAATGTATTCATGTTGAACTACATTTATTTCAGCAATTCTATCAACTATTTCTCCCAGCTTATCTGTCTGCCCAAATGATATATTAACACTCAAAACTGTTATTAGAAAAAACATATTTGTTATTAATATTCTTGTTGCTGTTGTTCTATTAGCCTTGTTCATAATGTGTTATTATCAATTAATTACTTCAATATTCCTTTTCCTCCCTATGTATTAAACGTTTGAATTATACCCTTTCGGGTACGAATACTCAACAATTACTATAAACTATACCTGATAGGGTATAAATAAATGTAATAATCGTGTTTTATTTTATAAGAATCTTTAGATTTATTCATTTTCTTCAACATAGTTGTTTGCAATAACTGTTCTAATTTTCCCTCTCCAAACCCAAATCTGTAGTCCTAATGTTTCAATTTCATATACAATTTGATTTTGTCCTCTGCCATTTACTAATAGATATGATTTTTCTGATGAATCTGGGATAACATTATATTCAGATAGAAAGTTTTCAAAAGGCATAAGAATTAGGTTTTTATCATTAAGATAACATGATTCGCTACAACAAATAGATTCAATTACATCATTTCAACCCATAAAACCATACCTTTTACGTTAAAGTCATAACTATCGTAAGAAAAATCCGTTTCTATATGATGCTCTTTGGTATGATGTAAATAAGTGTAGTTTTTTATTCTATCATTAATATTAAATATACCTACAGATTTTTTGGGAATTAATATTGTTTCACTCATAAATTTCACTTTATTTTTCATTACTCTTATGTCTTTACGGTTGAATTTTTTTGAAATATACTTGTCTCTTGTCGTCTGTATCCTTGTTTCTTAAAGTAGTAATGCTATTATTTGAAAAATCTATACTGCTATAGTCTAATTCATAAAGTTCTTCGTTCAAATTGTATATATCTGTTATAAAAACCTCCAGCAAATCTTCTCTTACAATAATACAATAGCTATATCCCACAAGAAGTTCGTAAAAGTCAACTATATAGATATTCGTATTCTTATATTTTACTTTATATATAGCATCTAAACATTCTATTGCTTCTCCATAACTGAGGCATTTCAAAATAGAATCCCCTTTAATAAAATATAATGTGTTTTCAATCCACTCTATTTCTTTATCACTTGTATCAGTTTTCAGCATAAATGGAGTTAAAGCTCTTAATTTTATGCTTATATGTTCTGTTTCTTCTTCACAATCAAAACTAACCAAAGATTGAGCATTAGAAAACAAGCAAAGCAAAATAAACGATATAAAAACAAGTCCTTTATTTAATGTTATTATTTGTTGATGTTTCATTCTGTTTAGTGTTTTTAATTTTACCTTAGTATTTTTAATATCTTTTTTATTCCATTTCCTTTATATTCCTATACGCGTCATCTATTATCTCTTGTGGGTAGTTGTTTAGTTCCAATATCTTTATTGCATTGGTGTCGTAGCTCTTGCCTATGTTGAGGGTGTAGTTAAATGATATCTCCCCTTTATCTACACTCTCTGTGAAATATCCTCTCTCAAAATCATCGTCAAGCAGTTCTATAAGCTCTAAATCGTGGGTAGAAAATAGTATAATATGGTGTGTTTTATTTAAGTAATGGAGGATAGATTTCGATGCTGCTATTCTTTCTCTTGTATTGGTTCCTTTGAATAGCTCATCGATAATAAAAAGATATCTCTCCTCTTTTGAACAGGCATCTATTAGAGTTTTTATTAGAGAAACCTCTTCAAAGAAAAAGCTTTTTGAAGAAAGAAGGTCATCTTTTACTCGTATGGAAGTTAGGGTCTGCATTCTTGAGACCTCAAATTTCTTAGCAAAACATGTGTTTAAGGTGTTTCCAAGTATATTATTTATTGCAATTGTCCTAAGAAATGTTGTCTTACCTGACATATTAGAGCCTGTAATAATTAGGCTTTGTTGGTTTAGGCTTATGCTATTAGGTATGCAATCTTCAACCAAAGGGTGGATAACAGCCTCACAAACTAATGTTTTATTATCCATTGTAGACTTTGGTTTACAGAAGTAAGGCATTTGCTCTCTTAATTTCAAAATAGATAAATAGAGGTCTTTCTTTCCAATTGATTTATATAATATAGATATATGTTCTTTTTGTGTTTCAATGCCAGTTAAGACTTTGTGCATTGCGATTAACTCTATAAGGAAGAATCCTTTTAATAGTTCAAATGGGGCCAAAAAAACAGCCATTAGTTCATTTGCGTTTGTTTCATTAACATTCCCTATGCTCATTGGTCTTAACCAATGTCTTATTTTTGATAATGCCCTAATGCTCTCTCTTGTATCGTCTTGTTCTATTAGCTTTATAGCTGTTTTTTCTATCTTAAGAGATATATTATATAAGGTTTCTAACTGAGATATGGAGTCGAGAAATACGAATAGTTTCCTTTTATTATAATAGTGAATTGCAGTATTTGTTATTGCAATAAATATAAACAATAAGAGAAATGAAGGGTTGAAAAACGATAATATAAGTGATAAAACGGCTGAGAAAGAGAGTAGGTAATAAAGCTTTATATACTTGTCCAAAGGAAATGCAGAGCCTATGAATAAATGCGGTAACTGTAATAGCTTAGTAGATTCTCTCTTTTGTAATATCTTTTCTAAGGCATTTTTTTTCTTTTCACTTGCTATTAGATAATCAACATTCTTTTCAATAATATCAATATCTTTTTTACTTACTTTTTGACTTATTATATGATTATAAAGATACTGTTTACCTATAATAGAATTTGCCCTATCAACCTTATAGAAGACATCATTCAAATCCAAATCAAGAACAACTTGCTTATTTGCCTCCTTAAACTCCTTATCATTCTTAAGCTCATAAAACAAAGATAAATCCGAAATATCAATATCCTGAGATTCAATTTCTTCTTTCTCTTTTCTAAATAACCCCTTTATATATGTAATAAGACTATTCATAATTCTTTTACTTCAAGTAACTAATTCAACCTTAGTCGTCGAATCTTTCACGCTTCAAAGATAGGAAATTGTTTTGGATTTCTTATAGGTTTAAGGCTTGAATTAGCAAGAAATTGAATATGATAGATAATGAGAGTTGAAATATCAAGTAATAATATTGCAAATCAAAGGTTTAGTTTCTTAAAACTAAGGATTAATTGAGTAAGGTGCCTGGTTACTTATAGTAAGGTGGCAGGTTACTCGAGTAAGGTGGCGGGTTACTATGTGTAAGGTGGCACCTTACTGAAATGAAACGCTATTTTAGGAAATCCTTTCTTTGTTTTAGAAAATTATTACGGCGTTTTAATTTTTTATTCCTTTGATTCAGCAAATCCTTTCAGCGTATTAATTTGGTGGATATGCATTTTGATTTTTTGAAAATAGAAAGAGACGCGATAAATCGCGTCTCTACAGTCTTGTTCTTATAATTATAGGATTATCCTCTCTTTTTATTTGCTATATAGTTTTAAGGATATGTAGATTGTGCGAGGGAGCATTGGGCCGTAGATATAACTTGCATCTCTGTCTATGGTTTGGTCGAAGTCTCTTTGGTATGAGTTGAATATGTTTTTTATGCCTCCGCCAATTTGGAACATTAGGTCTTCTTTTAGTTTGAAGTCATAGGATGCTACAAGATTTAGGTCAAAGAAATGGGGTGTTGTTTCTAATTTGTCTGTTGGTATGTAGCCAGCGTAATGTGGGACTATCATTTGACCGGTATAGGTTCCTGATAGGGATATGTTCATTGGCTTTATTGGTGTTAGGCTTAGGGTTGCATAGGCGTAGTTGTCTGGGGTTCTAAGCATAGTCCTTGTTGCCACTACTGATGTTTCTTCTGACCATTTCTCTTTATCGTTATACTTGCTTTGTTGGTAGGTATAGCCAAGTGTTAGGGTGTATTTGGCTTGGTATGAAAGTTTTGCTGTTATGCTTACTCCTCCTATTTTGGCTCCTGATGCGTTATAGCGGAGTTGGGTTAGGGTGTTGGAATCTGAGCCTGGGTCTGAGTCAACTACCTTTAGGGCAAAGATATCTGTTAGGCTGGTGTAGAAGCCTTCTAATAAGAAGTTTGCTTGGTAGTCATCGCTTAGCTGTACATAGTAGTCGGAGGATAGGCTAAAGCTGTGTGAATATTCTGGTCTTAGGTTTGGGTCAAGTGTGGTTCTAACTGTTTGTCCTCCAAGTTGTGTTGCGTGAAGGTCTTCGTCATAGGATTGTGGTGCTCTGTAGCCTGAACCATAAGATGCTCTAACTTGTAGGTCTTCGCTTGGAGTGTACATTATGTTTAGCCTTGGTGAGAATATTGGTGATTTAATTAGGTTGTGTTTGTCAAGACGTGCTCCTACAACAAATCTAAAGTATTTGGCTGTCCATTCTGCTTGTGCAAATGCTCCAATAACATTGGTTGATTGTTTTGTTCCTGTCTTATAACAAACTACACTGTCCTCTAACTTATTCCCACTATATTCTACTCCATAAACTAAACTTGCTGGAAGGAATAGTAGTTTCTCTATTTTATTATAACCTTGTGTTCCTAATAGAAAAGTGACATCATTGCTTCTTCCGTATGCTCTTGGGTCTTTATGTGATCCAAAATATGATTCTCTGTCAATATATTGTGCTGAACTATAGATTGAGTATTTGCTGTCTCCATCAAGACTAATATAGTCGTAGTTTAGTCCTCCTGAATGGATTTTATGGTCTGTCATCTCTGTTATGCCTGATAGGTGTGGTGGTTGTTCAAAGGCATCTCCTCCACGACGTGTTTCTTGCATTGTGTGGTATTCCAAGGTTATCTTTTGGGTATTGGATAGTTTATAGAAAGATCTTGTTCCAAATGAGAAAGCATCTAATTTACCTATTTCAGAAAACCCATCATTGTCATGATCATAAGGGGTTTTCTTTCTAAATGTTTGGTAGAATGAGGCTCCTGATTTATTGTTTTTACCAATAACAACTGCGTTTGCATTAAAGTTTTGTGCATAAGACTTCATTCCTACTGCTTGAAGGTCTGTGCCTATTGAATAGGAAGGGGTGAGGGGTTCTTTGGTTATTATGTTTATTGTTCCTGCAATTGCATTTGAGCCATAGAGTGCTGAACCTGCTCCTTTAATTACTTCAATTCTTTCAACCATATTAACAGGCATTTGTTCAAGGCCATAAACACTACCAAGGGCAGACATTATTGGTTTGGAGTCAATAAGGATTTGAGAATAAGGACCATCCATACCATTAATTCTTACCTGGGAGAAACCGCAGTTTTGACAGCTATATTCAACTCTTACTCCTGATTGGAAAGGTAGGGCTTGGGAAAGGTCTTGTGCATTTGTTTGTTGGAAGGTCTTCTCAGACATAACATTTACTATAACTGGTGCTTCCTTCCTACTGGTTTCTACCCTGCTTGCCGAGATAACAACCTCATCCATCATAACCCTAGATTCTTTTAGTTCGATGTGGGCGTGAGTTGCTTTGCCAGCAATCACTACTATATCTTTTTCATATTTCTCATACCCTACATAAGTTATAACTAAGGTGTATTTGCCAGGTTTAAGCTTTCTTATAACGAAATCCCCTTCCATATCGGTAACGGTACCAATTGAGGTTCCTTTTATGCCAACAGAAGCGTAGGCTATTGGCTCTTCTGTTCTTGCATCAAAGACGTGTCCTTCTATACTGGCGTGGTCATCCTTATCGGCAATTGGTGCAGCATAAGAGTAAAAGCTCATTAGTAAGGCTATGATAAAGAGTATCTTTCTCATTATTTCTTGTTTTTATATGTAATTTATGATTAGAACTTTTTAGCTTAATATTATTCCTTTTCTTTGAAATAACAATAATAAATTCAATCCCTAAACGTGTTTATTTAACTTGCAAAGATATATAATTTATTCTATCTAAACTAAGTTGCAAAGTCGTGAAAAGCTCTCTAATAAAAAAAGAGGCAATGTTATTTGATAAACAATTGCCTCTTTAGTCTTAGTTAAACTAAGTATTGATTAGTGTGTTTCTGCTCCTGCAGGAACTTTTAGAATTTCTCCATGGTCTTTTACAATCATTTCTAACCATTTTGCTCTATATGGTTTTTGATCAGGGAAAACATTTTGTCCTTGACGATAAGGGCTTTCCATAAATCTACCATCTTTTTCCTTCTTAACATTACCATCAATATATTTTACTAATAGGTATTGGCTAAGTTTCTTCCAAGTTTTAAATGTTTGGTCTGATTTTGTAATTGAGAATTTTGTTATGTCGCTTCTCATTTGGTCTGGTGAAACTGATTTTAATTTATTGTCAAATTCTGCAACTTCTTTAATAAAACCTTCTTCTAATTCTTTTTGCACTTTTCTAACATCAACAATCATATCATCATATCTTAGATAAGCAAAGTTTGTTACTTGATTAAATAACCAGAAAGCAGATGTTTCAGAATATGTTACCATATCTCCATTTCCTTCACGGAAGTTTTCAGGTGCTCTTGATATATTTGTGTACATAGGAACAAAAACTGTTGAATATGTATCATCAACTCCAAACCAAAGAATTCCTTTTGCTCCTTCTGGCATCCAGCTTCTTGATTGTGCAACTAAAGCAAAGCCTGTTTGTTGGGTTGAAATTGCTCTTTCATTAACATAACTAACTCCATTAACTTCAAATCCCATTGGTCTCCAACGATAAGGACAAGCATGAGGACCTGCTCCAAGATCATTTGTCATATCCATTGGTGTGCCTTGGTAATGATCTCTCATTAGTTCCATAACATCTCTAACAGATAATTTGTTTTCTGGTTTAATCCAAAGTGGCATACGGTTTTTTAGGTTATGTCCCATTGCGTAGTCTTCATACTTAACAATTGATTTGTCGCAACGTAGGAAACCTGCATAAACTCTTGCTTCGCATCCTCTTGCAGCACTAAATGTTATTGGTGCATAAGTATCGCTAAATGAAAAATCTTTGTCTGCTCCATCATAATATCCTTTTAATCTTGCAAAGCTTACTACATCATGAGAGTAAATTACTTCTACCTCTGGACGGAATATTTCTTTTAAGTTCTTTGAAGAAATTGAAGTAAAGCTTTTCTTAACTTCTTGAGGGAATTGAGTTATACGAGCATGATTTGCGTGTCCTGAAATATATCCATCAGGTATTCTCATTGCTACCCAAACTGCTCCTTGTTTCCAATCCTTATGAGTTTTTCCTTTATTGTCAAGTACAGGATATCCTTTTCCAATCATTTCAAGTATCCAAACTTCATTTGCATCAGCTATTGAGAAAGATTCTCCTGCTGAGAAATAACCATAAGTGTCAACTAATTCTGCCATTTGTTTAATTGCCTCACGAGCATTTTTAGCTCTTTGTAGGGTTAGGTAAATTAATGTACCGTAGTCAATGCCTCCTGTTGAGTCTTCAAGCTCTGCTCTTCCACCATAAGTTGTCTCTGTAATGGATAGTCCCCACTCATTTGAATTACCAACTGTTGTGTAGGTTTGAGCTATTTGAGGAATCTTTATCAGTTTTTTACCTGAATCCCAATCTACAATTTGTAGCATTGTTCCTGCTGGATATGTTGCTGCAGCTCTATAATATAGCTCACCATATAGGGTGTGTGAGTCTGCTGCATATGTAATCATTGTTGAACCGTCTTTTGAAGCACCTTTTGTTACAAGGAAACTCGTGCAAGCAAAAGCCGAAACAGATGAGCCTACCAAAACAACAGTAAGCATCACTGAAAGTAATTTTCTGAATTTGTTCATTTTATTTCTATTTATTATTAATATGTTTTTGTATTTAAGTTCGCAAAAATAAGGAAAAAAACTCTAACACACAAGTATTTCCATTTGCTATCTAATTATTGTTCCGATATGTTCGCCAATAACCACCTTTTGAAGATTGCCTTCCTTGTTCATATCGAAAACATAGATAGGTAGATTGTTTTCTTGACAAAGGGCAAAAGCAGTCATGTCCATAATTTTCAATTGTTTTGTAAGGGCTTCTTGAAAGCTTAGTTCAGAATACTTCGTTGCTTTTGGGTCTTTCTCTGGGTCTGCGGTATAGACTCCATCAACCCTTGTGCCTTTTAGGATAACATCAGCCTTTATTTCGATTGCTCTAAGAGAAGAAGCTGTGTCGGTTGTGAAATAAGGGTTTCCTGTTCCTCCTCCAATAATAACTACCTTACCTTCTTCCAAAGCCTCAATTGAACGGCGGCGAGAATGTTCCTTACAAATAGGTTCAATTGCAAGACCAGATAGTAATTCTGTTTTAACGCCTTGTTTTTCTAATTCCCCTTGCAAAGCCATTGAGTTGATAATTGTTGCAAGCATTCCCATATAATCGCCTTGAACTCTATCAGTTCCTTGCGCTACTCCTTGAAGTCCTCTAAATATATTACCTCCTCCAATCACAATAGCAATTTCACAGCCTTTTTCTTTAACTTCCTTTATTTCTCTTGCATATTGAGATAGCATTAATGGAGATATTCCGTATTCTTGTTCTCCCATAAGAGACTCTCCACTAAGTTTTAATAATATTCTCTTGTATTTCATAATCTATTATTTTTCTTGTTTATGGCTCAAAATAACATGCATCACCAAATGATAGAAACCTAAAATCATTTTCTAAGGCAAAATTATAACATTCTTTCCATTTCTCACCTATCATTGCCGATACTAATAATAATAATGTGCTTTTAGGTTGGTGAAAATTAGTTACCATTGCCTTTACTATCCTATATTTATAAGAAGGTGCAATAATGATTTGGGTCTGTCCACAAATTAAGTCTTCATCTCCCATTTTTTCGATTATTGCTTGAAGGGCTTGCTTAGGACTAATTAGGGTTTCTTTTTGGTAAGGCTCCCATTGTTGAATATCAATTTCTAAGTCAGTGTCTTTGTTTTCAATTAGCTTAACTCCATGCCAATAAAGACTTTCTATTGTTCTAACTGAGGTTGTGCCCACACAAACAATCTTCTTATCAATATGATTTATTAAATCCTTAATGACCTCCTTTGTTAATGTGACTTTTTCGGTGTGCATTACGTGCTCAGAAATTGAGTCGGTGCTAACAGGCTTAAAGGTTCCAGCTCCAACATGAAGAGTAACAAAGCTTGAGTTTATTTGTTTTTCTTCAAGGTCTAAGAATGTTTTTTGAGTGAAATGTAATCCTGCAGTAGGTGCAGCAACAGAGCCTTCCTCGATTGCATAAATTGTTTGGTAATCATCGTTATCCTCTTTCCTTGCTTCTCTATTCAGATAAGGAGGCAGGGGAATAATTCCCATAAGAGCAAGAACCTCAGCAAAAGAATATTCCTTAGTCCAAGTAAACTTAACTATAAAAGCATTATCAATCTGCACTTCTCTTTCAGCACAAAGTTCAATTATCTTGCCTTCAAATTCAATAGTCTTGGTTAGTATGCCACTTTTCCATTTCTTATTATTGCCAATAAAGCATTTCCATCTTCCTAATCCTTTTTGTGCAAAAGCTATTTGGATTTCATTTGGGTCAGTTGGTTCAAGACAAAAAACTTCAATCATAGAGCCTGTCTCTTTCTTAAAGAAAAGCCTTGCATGAACTACTTTTGTGTCGTTATATATTAATAGAGTATCCTTATCTAAAAGTTGAGGCAACTCAAAGAATGGTATCTCTGAAATTGCCTCATTTTTTAAAACTAAAAGCTTAGCCTTATCTCTTTCCTTTAGAGGGAACTTTGCAATTCTATAATCTGGCAAAGCATAATCAAAGTCAGCAATAGCAATGTCTAATGACTTGCTTATCATTTATGCCTCAATAAGTTTAAATTCGTAATGCTCCATTACTGGATTATGAAGTAATTGATTACAAGCACTGTCAACTAAAGAGCTTGCTTCTTCTTTTGTGGAAGCTTCAACCTCAAGAGTTATATGTTTACCAATTCTAACATTAGATATTTGTTCTAGTCCGATATTCCCCATTGAAGAGGTTACAGCTTTTCCTTGTGGGTCTAATAAAGCCTTTAATGGCATTACATCGATTTCAGCAATAAATTTCATTTCTTTATTTTGTTAATGATTAATGATTCTATTATATAAACTATTATTATCAGCGGAATTGAATATAAATTAAATGCAAATATAAGGAATAATGCAATTATTAGGAAGATAAATTTCTCTTTATTGTCTTTCCATCTGAAATTTTTAAACTTTAGGGCAAAAAGAGGCAGCTCTGCAACAAGCAAAAAAGACATTAGAATTGAGCCAAGAAGAATAACTATTGGGTTTAATAAAACTGCGGTGAAATTTGTGTAAAATGCTTGGCTTCCTATTCCCCAAAGATGTATTGAATTAGTTTCAAGATAATATATTATTGGAAGAGAAATCCATATAAGAGCATTTGCAGGAGTAGGAACTCCAATAAAACCCATTGTTTGGCGAGTGTCTATATTAAATTTTGCTAATCTATAAGCTGACATTAGAGCCATAAGAATTGGGATGAAAACAAGGAAAGGAAATTTTAATAGGAATGGGTCTGATAGTGAAAACTCTTTAAGTAAATCAACCGTAATTAAACTTGGGGCAACGCCAAAGGTAACGAGATCTGCCAAAGAATCTAACTCCTTTCCGAGATTAGAATATGCTTTTAAGGCTCTTGCAGCTAAGCCGTCCATAAAATCAAACACAGCTCCAACAATAACCAAAACAGAAGGTATGATTAGGCTTTCGGTTGTGTAGAGAGTGTAAATAGCGAGTATCCCACATAGCAAATTTAGAAGAGTAATTGTATTAGGAATTTGTTTTTTTATCATTTTTCTTTCTTATTTCAAGCTTCAAAATTACTCAAATATTACATATCATCGAATTATTTCGACACTTTTTGTATATGAATTAGGGTTATATTCTTATATTTGCACATTAAAACATAATTAGAACTAAAGAAATGAAAAATAAAATTACTGCCCTATTGGGTGTATTATTTGCTTTTATATCACTGAGCTTTGTGTCTTGTCAAGATGATAAAACACTAGCATCAGAAGATTGGAATGGTAGGTGGAAACTTAGTGAAGAGGTTGTTTTCCCTCAAACTAAAAATAGCGAAAGTCTTATAAAATCAATTACTGGAACAATTAAGATTGATCCTAATGACAGTAGGCAGATACTAATAAGTGGTGATTTATTTGGACTACAGCCAAGTCTTTCAATAAAAGCAGCAGTAGTTACCACAACAGCTTCTTTCGAAGAACAAGTAGCGGGATATAAGATGAAAGGAACTGGAGTTTTAGTAAGTAAAGATACAATTAAGTTTAAGTTTACTATCACCACCGATTCAGGAGAAACGAAGGCTTACGAAAGAACTGCAACAAGAATTTAATAAAAACCAATATATTATGACAGATTCATCAAAAAATTTAATCCAAGAGTGTACAACGAATATGCAAGGAGCAGTAAAGTTTCTTGAAGGCTCTTTGAATAAGATTAAAGCAGGCAAGGCATCTCCTTCTATGCTTGAAGGAATAAAAGTAGATTATTACGGGAATATGACTGACCTATCTCAGGTAGCAAACGTTTCTACTCCTGATGCAAAACAAATCGTTATTCAACCATGGGAAAAGGCTATGCTATCACCAATTGATAAAGCTATTTTAGCAGCTAATCTTGGTTTTACTCCAAAATTTGAAGGAGATATGCTAAGAATCACACTTCCTCCTGTTACCGAAGAAAGACGTAGAGAGCTTGCTAAGAGAGCAAAAGCAGAAGTGGAAGATGCAAAAGTAAGTATCAGAAATGTTAGAAGAGGAATAATTGACAAGATAAAGAAATCAAAAGATCAAGGAGTTTCAGAAGACGAAATAAAGGTTGTTGAAAAAGAAATCGAAGCAATTACTGAAAAAGAAATCAAGAGCACAGAGGAATTATACGTTATCAAGGAAAAAGAAATAATGTCAATTTAAGCTGATGAATATTCCTTTTGCCCCTCCATTTATTGACCAAGATGTAATAAATGAGGTTAACGATAGTCTTAATTCAGGCTGGATAACAACAGGTCCAAAAGTTGCAGCCTTAGAACAAGGCCTACAAGAATATTGTAAGGCTAAGAGAGTGAATTGTGTTAATTCTTGGACAAGTGGCACAATTCTAATGTTGCGATGGTTAGGACTTAAAGCTGGGGATGAGGTTATTGTTCCTTCCTACACCTATTGTGCAACTGCAATGGCAGTTATGGATGCTAATGCAAGACCTATTATGGTTGATATAACAAGAAACCTTACAATAGATGTTGAG
Organism: Bacteroidales bacterium; assembly: GCA_041673165.1. GTDB lineage: Bacteria > Bacteroidota > Bacteroidia > Bacteroidales > P3 > UBA10566. Next base: position 3,233 of record JBAYYI010000003.1, on the reverse strand, counting down.
AAAATAAGGCAAGCCATAACTCCAAGAACAAAAGCAATAATCCCAGTAGATTTAGGAGGTGTTCCTTGCGATTACGAAAAGATTATGGAACTAATATGTTCAAAAGAAATCGTAGAACTTTTCGTTGCAGAATCTGATAACCAAAAGAAATTCGGCAGGATAATGGTTCTTTCCGACTCTGCTCATTCTCTTGGGGCAACATTTCAAAATAAAACAATAGCTCAAATGGTTGATGTGAGTGTTCTTTCACTTCATGCCGTTAAAAACCTAACCTCAGCAGAGGGAGGAGCTATTTGCTTGAATCTTCCTCAGCCTTTTGATAATGATGAAACATATAAAGATTTAAGAATATTATCTCTTAATGGTCAAACAAAAGACGCTTTCACCAAAACCAAGGCAGGAGCATGGCGTTATGATATCATTGCTCATGGTATGAAGATTAATATGCCCGATGTGAATGCAGCAATAGCATTAGCTCAACTTAGGAAATACGATTACTTGCTTAATGAGAGAAAGAGAGTTTATGAGAGATATTCAGAGCTTTTGAAGGATAATCACTGGGCAATACTTCCTCAGCAAGACACAAGTTCTCTAACAACATCTTACCACCTTTATGCTTTAAGGATTAACCCAATAACCGAAGAACAAAGAGATAAACTAATTCAATATATGGCAGACAGGAATATAGCAACCAATGTTCACTATATACCAATGCCGATGCTAACTCTTTTCAAGAACATGGGCTATAAGATAGAAGACCACCCTATTGCTTATGAGACATATAAGAGAGAAATATCCCTTCCTATCTATCCTCAACTAACAAACCAAGAAATAGATTATGTGGTTAAAAACCTTGTAGAGGGATATTATGCAATAACTCTTTAAGATGAAAAGGTTATTTGATTTTCTCGCATCCTTGTTTGGGCTAATCATTCTTAGTCCTTTGTTTATAATTATAGCTTTATTAATAGGCTTAGGAAGTAGAGGAGGAATATTTTACAAACAAACAAGGGTGGGGAAAAACAATAAAGACTTCAAGGTTTATAAGTTTCGCTCAATGGCAATTGATGCTGATAAGAAGGGTTTATTATCTGTTGGCAAAGACGGAAAAGATCCGAGAACAACCAAGATTGGATTAGTTATTCGTAGGTATAAATTGGATGAACTACCCCAACTAATCAATGTTCTTAAAGGAGAAATGTCTTTGGTGGGTCCAAGACCAGAGGTAAGGAAATACGTTGAATTGTACTCAGAACAAGAAAAGCAAGTCTTGAAAGTAAGACCTGGAATAACCGATATAGCCTCTATTACATTTAGAAACGAGAACGATCTTCTTTCCCAAAGTTCTAATCCAGAAGAGTATTATATAAAAGAAATTATGCCAAAGAAACTCGAACTAAGTTTGAGCTATATAAAAGACAGAAATTTCTTCAGTGATATAAAACTAATAATGAGAACAATATTTGGATAAAACGTCCTGGTTTTTTCTTTCGCTGTTTCAGAAAATCCTTTCGCTGTTTTAATTTATTAAATCAGCGTTTTAATTTTTTATTCCTTTGATTCCGTAAATTCTTTCAGCGTTTCATTTTGCCCTTAGTTTATCTTCTGTTTTTACCTTGTTACTATCCTATTTAATTCGGTAGAAATGATTTGTTTTATCTTTTCCAGAGTTTTTTGTTCCGATAGTAAAATTAGCTGATTGTCAATATCTGTTTCCTCTCTAAGCTTTTCCTTTACAGCATTTATTTTCTTTTCTAATTTATTTAGCTTTAAGCTCAGAAGACTATCCTTTAAATCAAGATTAAGTCTTTCTGTGCATTCTGGGTCAGGTGTTGCAATCTTCCATTTCGATTCCCATAAGCCACTAATACAATAATTATTCATCAAAAGAGTAGTTGCAAGATTTTGAATAGCCTTATCTTGATTATTTGTGAATAGATTCAATTCAGGCATCTCTCCTTTTTCAAATAGATATTCTTTATATAAATCAAAAATCTGTTGGTATAGTTGATTGTCAAAACAAATTTGGTCTGTTGAAATGTCTCCAACAATATAAGCCGCTAAAAGATAGTTCTCATCTTTCTTCTCTCCATCCTCTCCAATTATTGTTTGAGTGATTTCTTTCTCGCCATAGTTTAGCAGAAGGGCTATTATTTTTCTTTCTTGAGCTTCATCAGGGAAGGTATCTGCCAAAATTTGTTTTTCTGCCTTTGGAGAAGAAGTATAATTAGACCCATCATCATTTGGCATAAAGAAATCATCAGGAGGAAGGTCGGTTTTGGGTTCTTCTTTCTTGAAATTATCGTCTTTCCTTTGTTTGAAATACCTTTCTCTTAATACTTTATTGAGTTCATTATTAAGAATTTCTTCCTTCATATTAAGAATTGAGGAGCATTGTTGAACATAGGCAGCTTTCTCAATATTATCTGGAATAAGGCTTATTGTATTTAGTATTTCTTTTATTAAAGCACTGCGTTTGAAAGGGTCATCCTTTGCTTCATCTAATAGCAAATAGGTTTTGAACAAGATAAAATTCTTAGCCTGATCTGTGATAAATGCTTTAAATTCTTCTTGAGGGAGTCTTTTAGAGTAAGAATCAGGGTCTTCTCCATCAGGAAACAAAACAATCTTTACGTTTAATCCATTTTCAAGGAAAAGGTCAATTGCTCTAAACGCTGCTTTAATTCCTGCAGAGTCGCCATCGTAAAGTATTGTTACGTTTTTGGTATATCGTTTTATTAGTCTTATTTGCTCAATGGTTAGGGATGTTCCTGATGTTGCAACAACATTTTCAACATTGTTTTGAGACAGCATAACTGCATCCATATTCCCTTCAACCAAATAACAAAGCTCTTGTTTTACTATTGCATTCTTTGCCAAATGAAGCCCAAATAGCACCTTGCTTTTAGAATAAATATCTGTTTCTGGAGAGTTTACATATTTTGCTTTAGTTTTTTCTGAACTAAGAACCCTTCCTGTGAAACCTAAGGGGCGTCCTCCAATATTATATATAGGGAACATTATTCTCGAACGAAACCTGTCATATTGAACATGTGATTCCTCTTTCGCTATTGTAAGTCCTGCCTTAATCAATATGTCTTCGGTATAGCCATTCTTTTTAGCATGCTCAGTAAATTCAGACCATTTATCTTTAGAGTAACCTAAACCCCAACGTTTAATTGTTTCTTCTGTAAGTTCTCTTTCACGAAAATAAGTTAATCCGATGTTCCTAC
>JBAYYI010000002.1:0-71989 GCA_041673165.1 Bacteroidales bacterium | reverse complement strand
TCTATTGTTTGTTCCAATACGCCACTTACTGCTTGGGTGTTGATGGTTCTTAGGATGCGTCCTTGAACGTCACTTAAGATTAGTTTTACGTCTCCACTTATTCCTCTTACTTCTAGTTTTGTTTGGATGTTTGCTGGGTTTGGATACATCTTGATTGAGATATCGTTACCATCTACTCCATTTAATCCTAATGTGTTAAAGGTTTGGATTGTGCCATAAACTGTTCCGCTTGCGGTTGTTGCATATGCTCTGAATTTATAGTATTTTGTAGGGGTTAAGCCACTTAGGGTATAAGTTATTGCATTACCATTTAGGGTTGCATTTGTTATTGTCCATGTGCTTTCGCCTGCTTCTTTCCATTCAAAGCCTTGGGTGGTTATTGCTTCACTGCCTGTTGTTATTGTTCCTCTTAGGTCTGCTTCTGTTGCAGAGAGTAGTGTTACTGCATTTGTTATTACTGTTGCTGGTAGTATTGATAGGGTGGTGAAGGTTTGGGTTGTGCCATAAACGTTGCCAGATGATGTTGCTGCGTATGCTCTAAATTCATAAGTTGTATTAGGGCTTAGTCCTATTAGGTTATGGGTTAGTGCTGTTTCTGTTACGGTTACTGGAATCCAAGTGTTGGTATTAGAAACTCTCCATTCAAAGCCTTTTGCTGTGATTGGGTCTGTTCCTTCTACTACTGTTCCGTTTAGGGTTGCATTGGTTTCGGTGATTGTGGTTGCTGCAAGGGTTACAACGGTTGGTTCTATGTTTGGAAGTGTGGTAAAGGTTTGGGATTGTCCGTAGATAACTCCTGTTTCTGTTAGGGCATATGCTACATATTCATAAGCTGTATTAGGTGCTAAACCTGTTAAGTTATGTGTGATTGCATTGCCTACTAAGGTTTCTGTTATTATTATTGGATTGGTAGTATTAGTTAGTTTCCATGCAAAACCTTGGGTTAGTATTGTTTCACTTCCTTGTGTAATTATACCGTTTAGGGTCGCTGTGTTTTGTGTGATTGCTGTTGCTGCACTTGTTTGAGCGGTTGCTGGTATGATTGATAGGGTTGTGAAGTTTTTGATTGTGCCATAAACAGTTTCTGATTGTGTTGTTGCGAATGCTCTGTAGTCATAGCTTGTATTAGCTGTTAAGCCTGTTAGGTTATGGGTTAGGGTAGTTCCTGTTAGGGTGGTTGTTAGTGGTGTCCATGTGTTTGCATTTGTTAGTTTGTACTCAAAGCCTTGTGCAATGATTGCTCCACTTCCTGAGGTAATGGTTCCATTTAGGGTTGCTACGGTTTGTGTGATTGCTGTTGCTACACTTGTTACAACTGTTGGTGGTACTATTGCTAGGGTTGTGAAGGTTTGGGTTATTCCATAAACTGTTCCTGCTTCTGTGGTTGCGTATGCTCTGTAGGTATAAGCTGTGTTTGGTGTTAGGCCTGTTAGGTTATATGTTAGGGCATTGTTTGTTGGGATTACTGTTATTGGTACCCATGTGTTTGCATTTGCGAGTTTCCATTCAAAGCCTTGTGCTGTGATTGTTTCACTTCCTGCGGTAGTTGTTCCATTTAGGGTTGCTACGGTTTGGGTGATTGCTGTGGCTACACTTGTTACAACGGTTGGTGGTACTATTGCTAGGGTGGTGAAGGTTTGGGTTATGCCATAAACTGTTCCTAAGTCTGTTGTTGCGTATGCTCTAAAGGTATAAGCTGTATTTGGTGTTAGGCCTGTTAGGTTATGTGTTAGGGCATTGCTTGTTGGGATTACGTTTATTGGTGTCCATGTGTTTGCATTTGATAGTTTATATTCAAAGCCTTGTGCTGTGATTGTTTCACTTCCTGCTGTTATTGCTGCATTTAGGGTTGCTATGTTTTGTGTGATAGCGGTTGCTAAATTTGTTACAACGGTTGGTGGCACTGCTAGGGTTTTGAAGTTTTGGGTTTGTCCATATACTGTTCCGGTTGCATTGGTTGCGTATGCTCTGTATGCATAGGTTGTGTTTGGGGTTAGACTTGTTAGGTTATGGCTTATTGCATTACCTGTTTGTGTTGAGATTATGGTTGTCCATGTGCTTGCATTTACTAGTTTCCATTCAAAGCCTTGTGATGTTAGGGTTTCACTTCCTGCTGTTATTGTTGCGTTTAGGGTGGATAAGGTTGATGTTATAGCAGTTGCTGAGTTTGTTACAACGGTTTGTGGAACGGATAGGGTGGTGAAGGTTTGGGTCTGTCCGTAAACTGTTACTAATGGAGTGGTTGCGTATGCTCTGTACTCATAAGTGGTGTTTGGGGTTAGACCAAGAAGAGAATGGGTTATTGTATTGCCAATAAAAGGTACAGATATGGTTGTCCATGTACTTGAACTTGATAATTTCCATTCAAAACCTTGGGTGGTAATTAACTCACTACCTGATGTAAGGACACCATTTAGAGTTGCAGTTGTTTCTGTTATAGCATCAACTGTATTAGTTATAACGATTTGAGGAATAGCTAAGGTATTTATTGTTTGAGTTATACCGTATGTTGTTCCTGCTTGAGTTATTGCATATGCTCTAAACTGATAAGCTCTATTAGGTGTTAAGCCTGTTAGGTTATGAGTTAAAGCACTGTCTGTCAAGATTGTTGTTTCTTGCGTCCATGCTGTTGCACTTGCTAATTTCCATTCAAAGCCTTGTGAGATTAGTAATTCACTGCCTAATTCAATTGTTCCATTTAGGGTTGCTGTTGTTTGCCCAACTTGTGTTGATGCAAGAGTTGCAACGGTTGGTGGTACGATTTGAAGGGTTGTGAAGTTTTGGGTTAGACCATAAACGGTTCCTGATTCTGTCGTTGCAAATGCTCTGTACTCATAATTTGTGCTAGCTATCAAGCCAGTTAAGTTACTTGTTAGAACATCTTCTGTTAAGCTTATTGCTGTCCATGTATTTACGCCTACTTTTCTCCATTCAAAGCCTTGTGCTGTTAAGACTTCACTTCCTAGAGTAATTGCTCCATTTAGTGTTGCAATAACTTGGGTTACGTCTGTTGCTGGAGTAGTTATAGCAATTACTGGTATTGGAAGGGTTCTGAAGTTTTGTGTTTGTCCGTAAACATTTCCTTCTTCAGTGGTTGCAAATGCTCTATATTCATAAACTGTATATGCAGTTAAGCCTGTTAGGTTATGAGACATTGCATCAGCAACTAAGGTTGTTACTATGGAAGTCCATGTGTTTTCTCCTAATACTCTCCATTCAAATCCTTGAGATAAGATAGGTGCCATTACTTGAACAGCTGTACCATTAAGGATTGCTGATATTTGAGTAATTGATGTTGGCAAACCTGTTGTTACTACTGGTGGAGGCATTGCTAGAGTTCTGAAAGAATTAACCTCTCCATAAACAGTTCCTGACGCTGTTGTTGCATAAGCTCTAAATTCATAATGAGTATTAGCAGTTAAGCCAGTTAAATTATGATTCATTGCATTATCAATTAAAGCAACAGTTAATGGTGTCCATGCAGTTTCGCCTAATAATCTCCATTCAAATCCTTGGTCTGTGATTAATTCACTTCCCAAAGTAATGCTACCATTTAAGATTTCAATAGTTTGTTCAAATGCCTCTGCTATACCTGTTATAGGTGTTGGAGGTACAATTGCAAGAGTTACAAATGATTCAACTTCTCCATAAATACTACCTGATGCAGTTGTTACGAAAGCTCTAAATTCATAATCTGTGCTTGCTATTAAGCCGCTTAGGTTATAATTTAATGCTTCGCCTATTAGAGTTGATGAAACTGTTGTCCATGATGTTTCTCCAAATAATCTCCAATCAAAACCTTGGTCTGTGATTTCTTCACTTCCCAAAATGATATTAGCATTTATTGTTGCAACGGTTTGTTCAATTGCTGTTGCTTGAGTTGTTAGAACTGTTGGAGGAACGATATCAAGAGTTGTAAAGCTTTGAACTAATCCATAAGCTGTTTCGGTTGCACTTGAAGCAAATGCTCTAAATTCATAATCTGTACTTGCTACTAAGCCAGTTAAATCATATGTTATTGCATCTTCAGTTAATGTAGAAATTATTGTTGTCCAAGTAGTTTCTCCTTCTAGTCTCCATTCAAAACCTTTTTCTGTTAGAGGTTGACTTCCTTCTGTGATTATAGCATTTAAGGTTACAACTGTTTGTGCGATTGCAGTTGCTGGACTTGTTAGTGCAGCTGGTGGTGCAGGAAGAGTTAAGAATGTTGATATTCTTCCGAAAATAGTTGCAGATTGTGTTGTTGCATAAGCTCTAAACTCATAATTAGCATTAGCTAACAAGCTTGTTATATCAAGACTTATTGCTCCATCAGTTAATGTTGCAGTTGATTCTAACCATGTTGTATCATTAGATCCTATTTGTCTCCAAACAAAACCCTGATCTGTTATTGCTTCACTTCCTACGACAATTGTTCCATTTAGAGTTGCAATGGTTTGGTCTATAGCAGTTGCTGCAATTGTTGTAACTCTTTGTGGAATTGCTAAGGTTGTGAATGTTATTGGTACCCACATTGAATATTGACCTTCTGCATAATAACTTCTTACGTAATATACATATTCTGTACTTGGAGTTAATCCGTTAGCTTGATAACTTGCCACTGTAAGATCAACCTCGTTTCCTGTTAAACCTTGTCTAACTTGCCAATGAGTTTCTGCGGCACCTGCTGCCCAAGTTAAAGAAGAAGTTGTTATAGATGGCTCTGCAACAAGGCTTGTTGGCTCAAAGCAAGTAAACACATTAAGTAATGATAGGTTGTCAATAGTAACTGAAGGTTGAGTTCCTCCTGAGCCATCATTTTTCCATACAAATACTAGCTTCTTTTGAACACCTAATCCTGGACTAACAAATCTTGTTGTTAGAGTTTGAGTTCCAGAAAGAAGATTAATATATTTGTTTGTTCCATTTACCATAATAACTTCATTACTATAACTATTTACAGAAAAAGGAGTAGCTGCTATTGAAGGATTGAATACTGTGTCCTTATCAACTAAGAATACTTTTAGATAATCCCATGAAGATTCACCACCAATAGTTATGTCAAAGCTTAAATCAAGACTGTCCGCTGTTGTTATTTCAAATAATTTTTCTGCAATAACAACACTAAATGATCCTATTGCATAAGTAGCATCTGCATTGTTTTCTGAAATAAATAATGCGTTGCTTGTTCCTCCTGTTGGAGTACCTATCATCCATCTATTAACACAAGAACCATTCCTAATAAACCAATCATTATTATTTTGTTCTTCAAAGTCAGATAAATAAGGGGTTGGTATAGGTATTTGTCTTGTTGAAAAGTTTAATGAGGAAGTAGGATGAGATTTAGTTCCATCAAAACATACGGTCTTAGCATATATTTCGTAAGAGGTTTGCGGCATCAAATTAGGTATTGTAGCAACAGTAGTTGCAGTATAGATAGAATCCCAATTATTTGCGATTGCTTCTCTATAGAAAACATACCATTCTGTATCTGAAATTTCTGCTGGAGTAATTTCTACATTTATACTATTTGCTGTAGAACTTGCAGTAATAGATATTGGTTTTGCACATGAAGGAATATAATCAAGATAAACATCATCAATATATATAGTATTAGTTGTAGTATTGTATTTTGATAAAAATGCAATATATCGTCCATTACCATTATATGAAGAAAATTCAACTTCCATTTCTTCCCATACTGATGATGCAGTTGGAGAAATAGTGGTAATACTGTCAAAAGTAGTAATATCAGTTGGATCAGCCATAACGCCTATAATTACTTTAGATGTTGCATTCCCTTTTCTCATCCAGAATGATGTCATTAAATCACTAACAGAAACTGAAGCATCTATTTCGGGGAAAATTGCAACATTATAAGTTCCTGTACCTGCACTGAAGTATAGAGAACCCGGAGCAGAGTGATTTGTTGTAGTTATGTATGGCATAGTTGAAGAATATGTGTTTAGCCTACTCCAGCAATTAGGATATTTAGTTGATCCTGTGCCATAAGTATCGAAGTTGTCAGTCCATGGGAAACTTGATATTGCATCACATAGAGTCGTAAAGTTAAATACATTAGATTGCTCTGATAATTCAGAAGCACAATCAGTTATTAAATAATAATCGTATATTGTATTTGAGTTAAGTCCTTGAAGTGTGTATGGTGAAGCTGTAATATATATAGAATCGTAATCTAATTCCGAGCTTTCTTTATAGTATAACCACCATGCAATATCATTATTATTTCCTGAAACCCATGAAATATTAGCTGCATTATTTGTAATATTTGAAGCGGTTATTTGTGTTGGTTTTTCACAGAAAGGGATATAATCAACAACAATATCGTCAATCCAATAATACCAATTTGAATTTGTATTTTGTCTAAACGCAATGTAATTATTAGAGCCTGTTAATGTGGTCCCTATGAATGACACTTCGTTTTTAGTATATGCATTTGTTGTTGGTTGTATTATTTGAACACTTTCAAAAGTAGTTATATCTGTAGGGTCTGACATTAATCCAACTTCTATTGTTCCTGACGAAGTTGCACTTTCTGCCATAGACCAAAATTCAACTCTTAAAGTATTGATATCTCCATTAATTTGCGGAGTAATAGCATATGTTGGAGAACCTGTAGCTGAATGAATTTCCAAACTTGAAGGAGCGCTATGAACTCTTGTGGAAGAGATACTTATTTGTGGATAGCCACTGTATATTACAGGTCTGTGCCAACACATAGGGAATTCTCCTGATGATAAAACATCAAAGTTTTCTGTCCAAGGGAAACTTGATATTGCATCGCAAAGCGTATTAATTGTGTTAGAAACAAAAATTGAGGTATCAGTTCCGCAAAGTGAAGCTACTCTAATATCATATGATGTTTGAGGAAGCAAACCTGTGAAAGAATAAGTATTTGTTAATATTGTATTGCTTGTCCATGTATCATCATCAGAGATTTTATATTGCACAATCCATTTGTTGTTCGTTCCAATATCCCATGACATATCCACACTTGCAGCTGTAATATTTGATAAAACAACATTACCTGGAATTCCACAATTAGATATCTCAAGTCCAATATCGTCAATTGTTAAATAAACAGGAGAATAAGTTGCTTGACATTCTATATCAAATTTATATTCTCCATCTGAAGGTGCAGTGAAAACAGCTAAATATTGTTGATATGTTGTGTTAGTTTCATTAAGAACTGGTGTTCCAATTATTGCATTTATGCTCGCATCATTTACATTTTCATATCTTGCTTGAAGGCTTGTCCATCCATCACTTCCATCTGTAACATACCAGAATGTGAAAGCATAATTAGTGCCTCCAAGTAATTGAAATGAAGGGGTGGTAAACTTATCATTACATCCATACACAAATGAAGCACTCTTAGTTCCTGTTCTTGCAGTTCTACCATCTGAAGAATTTATAATCTGAGTAAGGGTCTTTGATCCTAAATTAGTAGATGACCAACAAGCAGGTAGTTGATTCGCAACAGCAATTGATTCAAAACCTTCTGTCCATGGCAATTGATCTATTATAACACAAGATGTATTAATGGTTCCTGTAATAAATGAACTTGAATCTGTTGTAGAACATAAAGAATATACATTAACAGTATATGATGAAGAATGATCTAATCCTGTTAATATAAAGTTAGTGTTTGTTGTTGCAGTTTGTGTTTGCCATGTTGCTCCATTATCTTTTGAGTATTTAACTCTCCATTGCGAAGCATTACCATTCTCATTCCAAGACAAATCAGCACTTGTAAGTGTAGTTGAATTAACTACTAAATTACTTGGAGTCGGACATGTTATACCAATTAATTCAACATTATCAATAGTTGCAGGAGGGTTACTTCCTCCACTACCATCATTTTTCCAAACAAATACAAGTTGTCTAATTGAATTTGAGTATTGAGAACCTAAACTAATAACTTTATTTTGCCAATTAGAAGATGCGCTTAAATATGTTGGTGTAACTTTATAAATATCTAAAGGATTTGTTGAAGGAACAATTGCAACTCCAAATGGAATTACATATGCATTTATACAGTCCCAGCTATTTTCACCAACTGCTTTCCAATCAAAAGACAATTCAAATTCAGTCGCATTATTAAATTCTACTAATGCAGAAGCCATAACAACAGAAGTCAAACTAGTGGAGTAAGAAGCTGACAAGCCATTATCATTAGATATAAATAATCCATTTCCTGTTCCAAAAGCTCCTGGAGCACCAATATACCATTTATTAACTAAGGCTCCATTATGAAGAGTCCATTTAGAATTAACAGCTGGGTCTTCAAAATCACATATAAAAGGTAATGCATTTACATTTGCTGGAAGTATTATATTTTGAGCAGCTGTCCAATTTCCTAAACAACCTCTTTGAACTGATACCCAAACGGTAGCCCCAGGGGTAAGTCCAGTTATAATATAAGGTAATGTAGTACCTGTTTGTATTGGTATTATTGTTGCAGTTGAGGGATCAAATGGTCCGGTTAAATTTGTCGCATACGCAATATTATATCCATCTCCTTGATCTCCATCATCATTCCAATTAACGGATACTGATGTTGATGTAACCAATCCAAGGTTTAATCCATAAACATTTGGGCATGAAGGAGTATAATCAACTTTAAAATCATCAACATAAGCATATGCAGACTGAGAAGCAGGTGCAATTGCAGCTAAAGCAATGTATTTACCTGTTCCTGCATAATCACTTAACATAACTACTTTATCTTCCCAAACATTAGTTGCAGAGATTACCTGAGGAGAGCCAACAGGCACAAATGTTGAAAAATCGTTAGGGTCTGACATAATTCCAACTTGAATTCCACTAGGATAAATTGTTGAATAACGCATTTTGAATTCAACAGTTAGAGTATTAATAGGAATTGATGATGCAATCTGATTACATACTGCAACTGATCTTGTGTTATTATAAGCAGTAAAATACATTGAACCTGGTGAAGAGAAATTTGTAGTTGTTATATAAGGAGTAATTGAAGAATAATTTGAGACATTTCTTGACCAACACCCTGGATAAGAAGTAGCTGAGCTTCCAGTACCGTAAGTGTCAAAACTTTCTGTATATGGCATTGCTGATATTGGATCGCATGGTGTTTTAAAAGAAGAAACATTCCAAGCACTTTCGTCAACCCCAGAAGTACATATAGCTTTAATTCTATAATCATAAGTAGTATTTGAAGATAACCCAGTAATAACATATGAGTTAGAAGGAATTGCAGGTATAGATGTAGCTAATGCCCAATCAGAAACAGAAGAAGGTTTATATTCTATAGTGTATCCAATAGCACTTGAAAGATTCCAAGAAACATTAGCACTTGATGTTGTAATATTATTTACAATTACATTTTTAGGAGAAGGACACGTAAAGACTTCCACGTTCCCAATATGTAAATCATTATCTCCATTATTTACAGTTGATTCAACATAAAAAGCAATTTTAACTTGACCAGTGTAAGCAGAAAGATCTATATTTATATTTTGACTTATATTTGGAATGTTATCAAATACATTTACTGAACCTTGGTTATCCCAAATAGTTGCATTTGTTTGTTGCCAAGTTGCTCCATTGTCAGTGGAAACAATAACCATAAATTTATCATCTGGACGAGCTGTGGAATTCGGTGCACTAGCGGAACCGTAAGCAGTTAATGCTAAATCGAATGCCAATGCGTAATTTCCTGTAGTTCCTAAATCGATAGAAGGAGTTACTAACCAATATTTACAACTTGAGCCATAAACATTTGCTTTAGGATGGGAATTACTTATCCCATAACCTGTAGTAACTTTCAACCAGCCACTTGTAGTCGTGGTAGGAGCTGTACCATTAAAGGCCGCTGAAGATAGTCCGGTTAATTTTGTCCAGCCTGTTGGAGGGAAGGCCGTACTCGAGAAATTTTCAAACAAGCCAGATTGGGTCCAACCTGAAATGGCAAACATTATTGCCATCAAAAAGAATAATAATCGTTTCATCTCTTTTGAATTTTAGTTAAACATAAATTAAATAATTGAAAATATAATAATCATATAAAATTAGTCAAAATCAAGGAGCAAACATACATTTATTTTTAAATAAAACAAACTTTTAGGCGTTAAAAATGCATAAATAATCTTTTACTTGATATAAATGCAATAAAATTAGATACATAAGAACGGCTTGAGATAATTAATTGTAACTTCATTAGTTAATATTTATCATTATTTATAGACTTTATAACATTATGAATTATGACTTTGATTAAAAAATGGTTTCTCTCTTTATTTTCGTTAGAATTTAGATTTTCTAATATTATTTAACAAAACTAAGAGACAAGAAAATGAATCAAAGAAAGAATTTCGTGAATCAAAGGAATAAAAAATTAAATCAAAGACTTAGAGAATTAGATCAAAGACTTAAGGACACAAAAAAAGGCTGTCTCAAATTATGAAACAGCCTTTAAAAGTATTTTTCATGTAAAATTTATTATTCTACGTTGAAATTATCATCGGTTGGACGTTGTGGCTTTTGTGGCCTTGGACGTTCTATGCTTCTATCAGAGCTATTGCGATCTGAGCCATTGCGGTCTGAACCACTACGGTCTGAATAGCTTGGACGATCTGAAGCTGGTCTTGGTGGTCTTTCAACAAATCCTTCTGGTTTTGGAAGTACTGCTTTGTGTGATAGTTTGTATTTGCCAGTCTTTTTATCAACCTCTATTAGCTTAACTTTTATTTTATCACCTGATTTCAATACATCTTCAACATTATTTACTCTCTCCCATGAAATTTCAGAAACATGTAGTAAACCATCTTTTCCTGGTAAGAATTCAACAAATGCTCCAAATGCTTGAATGTTCTTTACAACTCCTTCGTATTCTTCACCAACTTCTGGAACAGTGGTTATTGCTTTAATTCTTGCAAGTGCTGCTTCAATTCCTTCTTTATTAACAGAAACAATATCAATATGTCCCATTTCGTCTCTTTCTTCAATAACGATAATAGTCTTTGTTTCTTTTTGCATTTCTTGGATAATCTTTCCACCAGGTCCAATTATTGCTCCAATAAATTCTTTTGGAATTGTAAGTTTAACAACTCTTGGAACAAATGATTTGTAGTCTTCTCTTGGAGCTGACATGGTTTGTTCAATAATTCCTAAGATATGCATTCTTCCTTGGTTTGCTTGAGAAAGTGCTTGTGCAAGGATTTCATAAGAAAGTCCATCACATTTTATATCCATTTGACAAGCTGTGATGCCATCTCTTGTTCCTGTTACCTTGAAGTCCATATCACCTAAGTGGTCTTCGTCTCCTAAGATATCAGAAAGCACTGCCCATTTCCCGTCTTTTGCAATAAGTCCCATTGCTATTCCAGATACTGGTTTAGTGATTTTCACCCCTGCATCCATAAGTGCTAAACATCCTGCACATACTGTTGCCATTGATGAAGAACCGTTAGATTCTAAGATATCAGAAACAATACGAATTGTGTAAGGACATTCTTCTTTGGAAGGGAAAACTTGTTTAAGAGCTCTCATTGCTAAGTTACCGTGTCCGATTTCTCTTCTTGATGTTCCTCTGTTTCCTTTTACCTCTCCGGTTGCGAAGCCTGGGAAGTTATAGTGTAGTATGAAATCGTTCTTTCCGTCTATGATTGCACCATCAATGATTTGTTCATCAAGTTTTGTTCCTAATGTACATGTTGTAAGGGATTGTGTTTCTCCACGAGTGAAGATTGCAGATCCGTGAGTTGTTGGTAGATAGTTAACCTCAGCCCATATTGGTCTGATTTCATCTAATTTTCTACCATCAAGACGAGTTCTTTCAACTAAAACCATATCTCTCATAGCCTCTTTCTCAACTGCGTGATAGTAACGGCTGATTAAGTATGCTTTTTCTTTAGCTATTTCTGGTGTTAGGGTATCAATAAATTCTTGTTTGAAAGTTTTAAAACCTTCTGAACGGGTATTCTTACAAGCAATTCCTTGCTTTGCAAAGTCATAACATTTTTGGTAAGTAGCGTTGTGAATAGCTTCTTTTAGTTCTAAGTCATTATCTTCATGGCAGTATTCTCTTTTTTGAGTTTTACCAACCATTGCTTCTAATTCTTTTATTGCTTGACAATGTTGTTTGATTGAGTTATGTGCTATCTTCAAAGCCTCAAGCATCATTTCTTCAGAAGTTTCCTTCATCTCTCCCTCAACCATCATGATGTTTTCTTCTGTTGCAGCAACAATAAGTGACATCTCTGCCTTTTCAATTTCTTCAATTGATGGCCATAAAATAAATTTACCATCAATAGATGCAATTCTAACCTCAGACACTGGTCCATTGAAAGGAATATCTGAAACTGCAAGTGCTGCTGATGCTGCAAGTGCTGCAAGTGCATCTGGTGGCACAGTTTGGTCACCTGAAATTAATGTTATTGCAACCTGTACCTCAGCATGGTAATCTTCTGGGAATAAAGGACGCAATGCTCTGTCAACTAAACGAGCTATAAGTATTTCGTACTCTGATGGACGAGCTTCTCTTTTGAAGAAACCTCCTGGGAAACGTCCAACAGAAGCGTATTTTTCTTGATAATCAACAGTTAGCGGCATAAAGTCCACATTCTCTCCTGCTTCTTTTCGGGCACACACAGTTGCTAAAAGCATAGTGTTTCCCATTTTAACAACAACAGAACCGTCAGCTTGCTTAGCTAATTTGCCTGTTTCAATTTCGACTTGGCGTCCATCTTCAAGTGTGAAGATTTTTTTAATTCCTTCCATCTTATTATTTTTATTTACCTCTTTTCTAACTGGAGCAACATTAGATTAATCATTCATTTGCTTCTTTTACTCCACAAGTATTTATACACAAAAAAAGGCAATTAGAAGCTAATTGCCTTTTTTCATAACACAATTGATAAAGAAATTACTTTCTAATACCTAATTGTTTAATTAATTCACGATATTTTAAAACATCTTTTTCTTTTAGATAGTCTAACAAACGTCTTCTTTTTCCTACTAATCTAACCAATGAACGTTCTGTAAACTTATCTTTCTTCATTCCACGAACATGTTGAGTAAGATGTTGAATGCGGAATGTGAACAATGCTATTTGCCCTTCAATAGAACCAGTATCGGTGTCTGATTTACCATATTGTGCAAAAATTTCTTTTTTCTTTTCGGTTTCTAAATACATATTCTTACCTACTTTATTATATTTTTATCTTATTAAATTCCATCAATTGAGTTTGCAAAGATAGAAATTAAATTGTTACTAACAATAGTTTATCTAATTATTTTTTGTTTATGATGAGTTTTCCTTTTGTTGGCTTCTTGTTTGATGTAAATCAAATAGCATAATAGCATAGAAAGAACTACTCCCAAAGCATCTGCTAAGAGGTCCATAAACTCAAAACTCCTATGGGTTATTTCAGACAAAATGAGCTGGGCTAATTCAGTTATTATCCCAAAACTTACTGAAATAATAAAGGTTATTAGAAGAGATTTGAAGATTTTCTTTCTTTCAATTACTAACCAAAACAAGAGAAATGAGAAACCACCAAACATTCCTGCATGAACAAATTTATCGAAAAAGGGAATAAAGGAAAACAAGCCTATACTCTTTGGCAATAAGTCTGAAGGAGACAGTATCCCATACATCATTAATGCTATCCATAGAACAAATAGAACTATATTTAACTTCCTATTTCTCATTTTCAATTCTAAACAAAAAAAGATGCTCAATCATAATAATTGTAGCATCTTAATTTATATTTTTATTCTTTATTTATTAGATACCAATAAATGCTGAATAAGCCTTTGCATCCATTAATTCATTCATTTCTGCTAAGTTGCTAGGTTTAACTTTAATGATCCAACCTTCTCCATAAGGATCTGTGTTGATTGCTGCAGCATTTTCTTCAAGATGTGCATTAAACTCTAAAACTTCACCAGAGATTGGCATAATAAGGTCTGAAACAGTTTTAACCGCTTCAACTGAACCAAATACTTCATCTTTATCAACGTCTTCACCTTCAGTGTCAACATCAACGAATACGATATCACCTAATTCGTGTTGTGCAAAATCTGTTATACCAATAAAGACTTCATCACCTTCAACTCTTAACCATTCGTGGTCGCTAGAATACTTTAAATTTTCTGGAATGTTCATATTTATTTCTTTTTTTTGATTTGTCCAATAATACTTTAAGGTTCAAAATTACTATTTTTTTTTAATATAAGCTCAAAACAAACTATCTTTTTATTATCTTATAGTTTAAAACTTTGTCATCCAGAGAAATAGAGATAATATAAACTCCATTACTTAGAGTTGAAACATCAATTAAATCTATGTTTTTATCTTTTGAGATGAGCTTTCTTCCAAAAATATCATAGATCTCAACAGTCTTTACCCTATGATTTGATAGGATATTTAGTTCGTCACTCATCGGGTTTGGATAAAGGATTAGAGTTGGGTTATTATCAATTTCATCGTCTAAACCAATTAACTCAACAGCTCTTTTGACTGCATCAAGGGCAGAGATCTTGCCCCATCCCCAACTATTATTTGGCAGATTAGAAGTTGTGTTTGCGTCTTGTCGTGCCGTTTCTTTAATAATTTCTTTGATTTTTGATGGACTAAGGTTAGGATTAGCCTCAAGCATTAAAGCTACAACACCTGTTACAACTGGACCTGACATTGAGGTTCCTGATAGTGGCCCAAAAGGATAACTCCTTCCTTCAAATTCAACTGAAGAAGTAGAAGAAAAGTCTTCTTCATTTGCAAAAGAGTTTAGCGAGGATATAACATTAACTCCTGGTGCTGATATCTCTGGTTTTACTGCCCCATCTATTCTTGGACCAATGCTTGAAAAACTTGCTCTTTGTCCTCCATTATAAGTTCCTCTTGGTCGGGAAGTGTGTGCTGCGACCGAAATTGCACTACTACAAACAGCAGGCTCTCCAACGCCATAAAGAGCATCACCTAAAATATCTGTAGCTCTATATTTGCAAAATCTCAATCCCCAGTTACCCACTCCTGTTGAAAGGCAAGCAACGTTCCATGCATGAACATAACCATTAGGGGATTTCATAGATAGAATTACATAGTACTGTGCTGGTCGAATATTTGATAATCTTACTGCCCATTCTTGAATTGGTCGGTTTGAAAGAGAAGTTGAAGAAACAGAGGCAGCATTATAAATTATAGAGTCGCTACCAATGATTACTAAAGTGTCAAGAAGACAATCATTTGAAATAGTATTAACCCAAGGAGTTTCATGTAATAAGTTAAAACTTCCATCATAAAACTCTAACCTTGAAGAAAACCTATCAGTGCTATCACCAGTAAGGGTTATTGATTGTCCCCAATAGTTTGGAGCATGACTTTGGAAGTCGAAAGCAATGCCAGTTGAGACTGTATCGTTTGCATTAAAGTCAGCTTTGATATGAAAGTCAACAAATCCATTATTACCTCCACTGGTCACAAAAACTATATTATCATTTATAGACATAGAATCGATAGCCTGGTCAAACAATGAAGTACCATCCATTAAGCCAATATTATACAAACCCCAACTTCCATTAATTACTAATCTCTTACCCCTTTCTTGAGCCATCGAACGCATCCAAGAATAAGCATCCAAAACACCTGACTCATCAATAAGAAAAGTTCCAAATAATAATTCAGCTCCATGAGCAATACCTTTATAATTTATCATCGCCCCTGCCCCTGCAGCAATTCCAGCAACATGGGTTCCGTGGTATCCAATTTTGTAAATATTTAATGTGTCGCTTTGTGCAGCAAGAAGAGCTTCCTTTCCTTCAAACACAGTTCCATATTGAAAACCAGCTGGAGCAGGTCCTTGATTTCGAAACTGATCCCAGGCAGCAATTATCCTATAATTATTTATTAGAGTGTCGTAAAACATAGGATGAGTGTAGTCAAAGCCCCAGTCGGTAATACCAATAATCACATCCTTTCCACTATAAGGAGTAGGAAGTTCAAAACCCTGCCAAACTAAATCAGCACTAATATCACTTGTTGCTTTGTTCAGATCAGGAGAACTAACCTTCCTGGAGGTTTCTATTTCTTCAATCCCTTTAATTCCTACAACATCAGAAACCCTATCAAGAGGGATATAAACAGTTATTATATTACCAATTCTTGAACCAATCTTGCAATTGTTTTTCAAAAGTTGGCTTTCGTCAAAACTGCTATTTACCCTAATGATAGTTGATATATGCTTAATCCCTTCAATATTTCGATAAGAGTATTTTTCAGAAAACGAATAGGAAGATTTCTTTCCCTGAGAATTAAGATACCCTTTCATTCCGATTCCTATATTTTGAGCAAAAAGACCTTGAATAAAGAAAAAGGTAAGTAGAAATAATAATTGTTTTTTCATATAAATAGATATAAATTTGACTAAATAAATATAACAAACTAATGCAAAGATAATCATTATCAATAAATAAATAAAACAAAACGCCATATAAAATTTCTAAAACGCTGTATTAATTTATTGAAACGCTGTTTTAAATTACTTAAACAAAGAACCATTTTACTCAGATGTACATCTTAGATTCTTTAGATGTACATCTTAGCAGCGTGAGATGTACATCTTAGCAAACACAGATGCACATCTTAGCAATTTCAAATAAAGAGATAGAAATTTTAATACTTACCTCTAATGATTTAGTCTTTGAAATTAGTTATATGTTATGAATATTTTATGCTTTAAACTAACGCATTGAATGTAAATATAAGAATCTAAGGCAAATAAAAAAAGCGTCCTGAATTATCAAAACGCTTTTCTTTCTTTTCTTAGTTATAGTTTTAGTACTCATCTTCATGAAAGAAGAAATCATCCTTTGTAGGATAATCTGTCCAAATATCTTCTATACTATCATAAGTCTCTCCCTCATCTTCTATTTCAGTAAGATTTTCAACAACCTCTGCCGGCGCACCGCTTCTTAAAGCGTAGTCTAAAAGCTCTTCACGTGTTGCTGGCCATGGTGCGTCTTCTAATTTTGAAGCTAATTCTAATGTCCAATACATTGTTTACAATTATTTTAAGTTTATACTCCTAAAATTAAAAATAACCCTCTAATTTTTTGCAAAAGTAGTATTAATTCTTGTACAAACAAATTTAACCTGATTTATTTTAAAATTAAAAGCATTTTATTCTTTTTATCTTAGATTACGGAGTCCATAAAATTTCTTCTTTACCCCTATCAATCATTAGTTTTCTCGACACAATGAAAAGATAATCAGACAAGCGATTAGTGTAGATTAGAACCTGCGGATCAACCCCTTGTTCGTCGTTTAGTTTACATAAAAGTCTTTCAGCCCTTCTGCAAATTGTTCTGGCAACTTGCATTTCTGAAAAAATATAATATCCTGTAGGTAAAATGAAACTTTTAATCTTAGGTAACTCACCTTCTAATAAATCAATTCTCTTTTCAAGGAGCAAAACATGATCATCAGTAATAGGAGGAAGTGTTTTGATTTCTGGATCTTCACATGCAACAATTGCTTGAGCATTAAATATAGTATTGATTATAGATAAGAGTTCAGCCGCAATAGAATTAGACTCAATCTCTTTTGTTGATTTACCTAATTTTCTATCTCTTTTAATGATTAGGTCTCTTACAAGTCCTATATGACAATTTAATTCGTCTAATGTTCCGTAACACTCAACTCTTAAATCATATTTAGGCACTCTCTTTCCTCCAATCAAAGATGTTGTTCCTCTATCTCCAGTTTTAGTATAGATCATTATTAACTATACTCTCTCAACAGATTTAATCTCAGGAAGAGCCTCAATAACTGCTTGTTCTACTCCTTGTTTTAAGGTAATCATAGCATGAGGACATGATCCACAGTGTCCTTGAAGTTCTACATAAACAACTTTATCGTCAGTCATGTTTACAAATTTCAAATCTCCTCCATCACTTTGTAGGTATGGTCTAATTTGTTCTAAAACTTCTTTTACTTTTATTTCTAATGCTTGTTTTTCTTCTGGTGTCATGATATTTGTTATTTATTATTATTACTTAGTTTTTCATTGATTTTTCGAGCTAAACTCAAAAAACTATTACTCTCTAACGAATCAACAATCAAACTTATTGGATTTCCACTATCATTTGTTTCAGAAATATCTTCAGAAATAGGGATTTGACCCAATACTTCGAGATCTAATTCCTTAGATAGTGCCTCTGTTCCTCCTTTTCCAAATAAATAATACTTGTTGTCAGGAAGTTCTTTAGGAGTAAAATACGCCATGTTTTCAACTAAACCTAAAACTGGAACATTAACGCTTTCGTTTGTAAACATATTGACTGCTCTTCTAACATCAGAAACAGATAGTTGTTGAGGTGTGGAAACAAAGACTGCTCCTGAGAGCTTGAAATCATTTGATAGAGTTAGTTGAATATCTCCTGTTCCTGGAGGCATATCAAAAATCAAATAATCTAATTCTCCCCATAGAGTTTCAGAGAGCATTTGAATTACAGTGTTTGAAGCCATTGGTCCACGCCACATTAAGGCCTTAGTACTATCAACAAAGAAACCAATAGACATTAGTTTTATCCCAAATTTCTCTATTGGAAGAAAATGTAGTTTGCCTTCAATTTCTTGACCAACTACTTCTTCGTTCTCTATGTTAAAAAGAGTTGGAATTGAAGGTCCGTAAATATCCACATCAGCCAAACCAACCTTAAATCCAAGTTGAGCAAGGCTAATAGCAATATTAGCAGAGACAGTAGATTTACCTACACCACCCTTTCCACTGCCAACAGCAAGAAGATGCTTAACTTTTGACATTGATTGAGCAATTCTCATCTCTTTTTCTTTTCTTTGTTCAAATATATTCATAATTATATTGTTTTAATTTTTATCCTCCTCAGATTCCTCCTCCTCATCATCGTCTTCGTCTTCAATTTTGTTCTCCGCATAATCTCCATGTACAAGGACGAAAGTATCTTTTGAAGGCTTATCTTCTTCTTCCTCTTCCTCTTTCTCCTGCTCATCAGAAAAATCGTGACTCTTTGAAGCATTTAGGATTTCTTTGTCGAATTCTTCTTCTGTTAGTTTGGCATCAACCTTAACATCAACCTTAACCATATATATTGTATCCTCGGTTTCGAAAGGTACAACATAGATAATATCGCCTGATGGTTTGTTGATTTTTTGAATATGTGAGGCGTATCCCTCTGGATAAGCTTGACTGAATAGTAATAATTGACTCTTTGTTAGCTTGTTGAAGCTAATAATCGCTCTTAATTTGTTAACTTGTGGTTTCATAGATTATGCAAAAATAATTTGCAATATTAGTAACTTTTTGTAACACTCAAGAGATTTAACCGATTATTTTATTAAAAAAATACTTAAAACTCGATTTCTTACATCACAGTAATACTTCCTGTCTTAGTTACTTTTTTACCTAAATCATTGTATTCGAACTTATAGAAATAGGTACCAAGAGGAATGTTGATGGCGTTAAAATTATTCTTATAACCCCTACATTTAAACACCGACTTACCATTGCGGTCAAAAATAATTAGACAATTATCTGGAAATTTATCAACATCTTTAATAGCAAACACATCATTTATTCCATCACCATTAGGGGTAATGACATTAGAGGGTTTAAATTTTGGGATTTCTGAAATAATAGGCATAACCTTTTCAATAGGCTTTAAACTATCTTTTTTGATATAATCAACTGTTATTTCGGATGGGTAAGAATTGGACGTATTGATTGTTTTGATTGTATAGTTATTATTCTCAAGAACTATATTTGCTTCATCACTGACCTTAAATGATGTTGTTAGCTCTTCTTTCTTTGAATTTGAAACTATAACCTTTTCTTCACCTTTTATTAGCTTAGCCTGCTCACAGTTTATAGTTTTCTCTTTATTTTTTGAGTCTATAGATTCTTTATTTGTTTTAGGAGATTCTATTTGAGTTTTAACAATCGTTTCTTCTTTAGATCTATTATTAATATTATCAACTATTAAATATGAACCAATACCTATAACTCCAATTGAAGCAAGAATGCCAACAGTTTTTAGTATCGTAGTTGCTGTTAATGATTTTACTTCACCAACTTTATCTAAATTACTACTAAAATTAGTTTTTGGAGTATTCCCTAACTGAGTCTCGAGTCTATTCCAAATATCTGGAGACTCAATCTCTGTATCCTTTAATTTACTGAATAATTTATCTATATCTTTCATCTCAAATCGTTGTTCGCTATTTGTTCTAAATTTTCTCTTAAAGCTTTTCTTGCCTTATATAGATTAGACTTAACGCTGTCTGTTGTCATATTTAATTCTTGACTAATCTCTTTATTGCTATATCCATCAATTGCCGAGAGGTTAAAAATAACTTTTAGGGCTTTTGGAAGTTTCTGAACGCAAGTAATTAGTTCTTCTTCGGAAAACATATAATCTGTTTCATAAATTTCTTTATCATCTATGCAACTTTGGTCAACATATTTCTCATTTAAATTATGCTTTTTGTTTGTCCTATAAATATTAATTGCATTGTTTATCATAATTTTCCTAATCCAACCCTCAAAAACAAAAGAGTTAAAACCATTATTTATCTCAAAACTATCAATAGATTTGAATATTCTCATCCAACCCTCCAAGAGCATATCTTCTGCCTCAGAACTCGATTTTGAATATCTCATACACAATGCGAACAGATTGTTTTTATAGTTATTAAACAGCTTTTGTTGAGCTATTGAGTCATTCTGTTTGCAAAGATTTATCAAGTCTATTAAGTCTTTATTTCTTTCCATAAATCATCTACAATTATAACAACACAGATTCCTCGAAAAAGTAAACACTAAATCAAAATTTTTATTTAATAACTATCATTTTTTCTCTAATTAGAGTCTGTTTGTCCTTAGAAACAAGTGAAATAATATACAGTCCTGAATTTAAATTAATATTAAATTGAATATTAGTTGAACCCTTGATTATTTTTGCGTTATGGAATTCTTTTCCCATATTATCGGTAATAATTAAGTTATAATCATCCTTTATATCTGAGAATTTAAGATTTACCATGTCTCTAACAGGGTTTGGATACAATTTCATTTTCGGTTCACAAGCCTTATCAAGATTAGCTAAACCAATAATACTTTTATCGCCTATTGCCATAATATAATCTCCTTCCCAAAGAGCATTAAGCTTTAGATAGCCTGAAGTGTTATTTGCATCATTTGTTTTAACAGGAATCCAATCGGCATTATGATTTGGTCTATATAATAGCATTAAAGAGTCTAAAGAAGAATACTTGCTAATTAAATCATTGTCGAAATTGTTTGATCCAGAAACTAACTTGTAGAAAAAATTACCCTCAATTTGACAATTCTCCAAACCCATACCCTCAATTGTCCAATAATGCTTTCTACTAATGCGATGAACTCCGTTAATCATTGGGCTATTTTCTTCATCACCCAACCAATGAAGTGTTGTTCTTAGAAAAACTGAATCAGGATTTGAAAGAATATTTGCAAAGAAATAGGTGTTTGGGAAATGAAAGGTCCCAATACTATCAATCGTTTTATAATTATCTAAGGTTGCATCAGCAATTTCTTCTTCCAAATCAATAAAACAATTAATTGGATTGAAGCTCAAATTAATACTTTGAGTTGTTGAAACACCTGTAAATTCAATAATCCTTTTCTCCTTATTCCAATCTTGGTCAACAAAAGTTACTGGAATACGGGTAAAATTGCATCCCCCATTCTCATTAGCAATCGTTCTTTGTTTGATAGATATTGTTGCAATATTTCCATTAAACGTTTTTTCTGCAATTGAATAATGGTTATAACCACTATCTAAAACATGGAAATCGAAAAAATCATTTAAATCAATATTAGTTTCAGCGGATAGAAAATCTCTCATTTGCAAAGTATTAATTACTCCATAGCCATAGTTTGAAAGCATTGCTCTAACAGAAGGAAAGAAAACATCATCACCCAGATACCCTTTTAGAGTATGAACCACAGCAGCTCCTTTCCTATAAGTTGTTGTAGAGTAAACATCAGCTCCAGTTACTCCATATAAAATTCTATATCCCTCATCAAGAGGCATTTTATTAAGAACTGCTTCCATATTATTTCTAAAGTAATTCTTTGCATATTCAATGCCATAGTGAGCTTCAAAAGAAATTTTCTCACTCCAACTTGTCCATCCTTCCTTAATCCACATATCTAATTCACAGTATCCTCCCATATAATTGCCAAACCAACTATGTCCTAACTCATGAACAATATTACTATTATTACCATCACCCTGACCAGTTGCCGCACTTCTTGCCAAACTAATATTATCAACATGCTCCATACTACCCAAAGGAGTGACGCTGTAACCAACCCTATTAAATCTAAACTCACCAAATTTTGATTCCAATCCGTGGAAGGCGTCTTTAATCAAACCAACCTTTGATCGAAGAATTAAGCTGTCCTCAGGGAAACAATAAATATGGAGGGGAAAATTATTTGCAATTCCCGCAATACTATCCTCAATCAAATAATAATCTGCAATTGTTACCGCAACAAGATAAGGAGCGATGGTTTGAGGTATCCTCCAATGCCATCTTGAAGAAGAATCAGAAATACTTACTACACTATCCAAAACTCCTCCACAAATAACTTTTCTACTACTTTGAGAGCTAATATTAAGATTGAAAGTAGCCTTATCACTAAACATATCTTGACAAGGAAACCAGCTCCTTGCAAAAGAATGCTGTGGATCCATTATTGCAACGTTTAGAGAATAAATTATTCGAGGATCATAGTGGATTCCTCCCCAGCCATATAATTCTGTAACTTGTGAACCACTATACCAAATACGAATATCAAGAATATCTCCATCTTGAGTTCCTGAAGGAATAGTTATACTTATGTTTGGAGACAGATAGTAATAATATGGAGCAGGATAACCATTAACATAGACAGAATCAACATTATGATTAAGCAAATTAAGTTTAATGATATAATTATTTGGGTTAATAACCTTAACACTAAGATCACAATAGCCAATATGCCTTCCTTGAATAGTATTATTAATATCTAAATTAATATCATAATGCTGAATATCAATTGAATCGTTTTGTGCATTTACAAATAAACAGGTGGAAAAACCAAGAATAAACAGTAGTATTTTTTTCATTGCCAATAAATTTTTTATTAGTTAAAGGATTGACAAAGATACAATAAAGTTTAAGAAAATAAAAAACGTCATCACTTTTTAGGAGTAATGACGTAAATTGCTATTCTTAATAAGTGACCAAGCTGGGATTCGAACCCAGGACCCCATCCTTAAAAGGGATGTGCTCTACCGACTGAGCTACTTGGTCAATCAAATTGCGAGTGCAAAGGTATAATTATTTTCATTATTACCAAATAATTTAAACATTTTTACCTCTTTATTTTATCAACCAACTTGAAATCAAGATAATAATTTAAAAAATAAAACACATAAAAGAAATAAAGCACATAAAACTTGGAAAAAGCACTTATTATTATTATTATTGCAAAATATAAATCAATCAAATCATTATGAAATTAGAAATACAACTAAAAAAAGGAATCGGAGAACTATTATTTGGTAATTCAATAGAGGAAGTTATGCAACACCTTGGTTCTGCTGATGAAGTTGAGGATATTGGAGAAGATATTGAGTATCCAACCACCATTCTTCATTATCACAATTTAGGTTTTAGCCTATTTTTCGATAATAACGATAATTCTCGCCTAACCTGCATTGACATAGATAGCGATGATGTGGAAATCTTCGGAAAGAAAATCATAGGATCTTCTCCAAGAGAAGTTGAGTTGTTGATGATAGAAAATAAAATTTATAATGAAACCAAAGAAACTGAAGATTGGGGAGAGATGAGGATATCATTTGAAGAATATAGTGTAGATTTTTATTTTATTGATGAAAAACTTGTATCAATCACATTTGGAAAATAATAACATACCAGTATTCCCTGCCTTTTTCTTTCCAAACATCGAATATCTAATTAGAATGTCGAAGTTTGATAAAGTAATTGTTGAGGCATTTGAAACCTATCCAAAGCAAACTTTTAGAAATAGAGCCTATATTCAATCTTCCAATGGGAAAATGAGTATAAACGTTCCTATTATTAAAGAAAAATCTAATCGTCAGACAAGCTCAGAAGTAAAGATATCATATAATGACAATTGGAACGTAAAAGCTTTTAGAGCAATTTGCTCCGCATACGGGAAAAGTCCATTTTTTGAATACTATGAAGATGATATTAAAGCATTTTTCTATAATAAATACGAGAACCTATTTGATTTAAATCTTGATACACTATCATATTTAAAAAAACGCTTTCAACTAAAAACCGAATTAATTATAAGCCGAGAATATATAAAAACAGACCCAAGCATAGATTTTCGCGATAAATTCAAGGTTAATCACCCCAATATCAATTCTCATAAAGCTCCAATTTTCAAACCTTATATTCAATGTTTTAGCGACAAGCTTGGATTTATTGAAAATCTTTCAGCTCTTGATATCTTATTTAATATAGGTAAAGAAAGCATAAATTACATAAATAATTCAGATCTAAATGAGTCATAGAACAATTCTATTTATTATCTTTGCAAAAATGATTAACACACTATTATGATATTATTTTACTGTTTCCTTATATCCTTATTAGTAGTAGCTTTTATTATGCCTTTATTTATACGGATAATGCTAAAATATAATGTTTTAGACCGTTCAGGAGGTCGCAAAATACATAAGGGTCAAAAAGTAAATATTGGAGGTGCTGTTATTTTTGTTGCCTTTTTAATCTCTTATATAATTGCAATCCCACAAATAGCAAATACTGACTCAGTTGATTTAGTAATTTCATTTATTTCGATTATCTCCTGTATTGTAATTATTGGCATTAGAGATGACATGAATTCATTAACTGCCAAAAACAAACTAATACTTGAAATAATTGCTATTCTTTTCCTGTGCGCTATTGGAATTAGAATAGATAATCTCTATGGCTTTTTAGGTATCTATAATCTTCCGATTTGGATAAGCTATTCAATAACAATTTTTTTCTACGTTGTTATCCTAAACACCTATAACCTAATTGATGGGATTGATGGGCAATCTGCAACACAAGCACTATCTATTTTCATCCCTTTATTAGTTTTCTTTTCATTAATAGTTCCTAGTTCATTGTCTGCAAATACTTTTGGCAGCACCCATTTTTGGTCTATTGTATGTGTTAGTATTATTGGAGCACTTATGGGCTTTCTTTATTTTAATTGGGAACCATCAAGAGTTTTTATGGGTGACACTGGGTCTATTTCCATTGGCATGATTTTAGCCAGCACAATGATTGCAGCAATACAATACAATGGAGAATACAATTCCGAAATAGCTATTTTAGGACATCCAATTAAATCAAATATTGGAGTAATTGTATCTTTATTCTTCATCCCTTTAGCTGACACTTTACGGGTCTTTATGCATAGATTAAGTAAAAGAAAATCACCATTTAGTCCTGATAAATCACATATACATCACTACCTACTTAGAACAGGTGCCTCTCACTCAGAAAGTGCATTAATAGTACTTGCATTTTCCATAATTGTATCAACAATTGGAATAATAGCATCGATGTTTTTAAGTGATATTATCTTTATACCACTATTAATTTTACTATTTTTAATATACATTTATGCCCTATCAAGCTTTACTAAATCACGAATTAAAAAACTGAAAAAAACAAGATTATGTCAGATGAAATTAAGTTAGTTGAAGAGAACAGTTTAGAAACAGACAATAATACAAAAGAAGAAAACAATCATATAATCAAATTTGAAAATGCAACCATATCACAAGGAAAGGTTGTTTTAAGTGATGTTAATTTAGAAATCAATAAAGGAGAGTTTGTTTATCTAATTGGCAAGACCGGAACAGGGAAGAGCTCTTTACTAAAAACTATTTATGCTGACTTACCCCTAACAAATGGCTTTGGAGAAGTTTGCGATATGCCTATTCTAAAAATCAAGAAAAGAAAAATACCATATCTTCGTAGGAAAATAGGGATAGTTTTCCAAGACTTCCAACTCCTACAAGACAGAAACCTATATAAGAACTTAGAGTTTGTCTTAAAAGCAATTGGAGTTAAGGATAAAAGCGAGATTGAAAGTAAAATCAATTTGGCATTAGAAAATGTGGGGCTCTTGGATAAGAAATTTGACAAGCCATATAATATGAGTGAGGGTGAGATGCAGAGAGTTGCAATAGCAAGAGCAATAGTTAATCAGCCTGAACTAATAATTGGAGATGAACCTACAGGAAACCTTGATCCAATAACATCAGAAGATATCATTAAACTACTTCTAAAAATCAATAAGGAACATAATACGACCATATTAATGGCAACACATGACTACCTTGTTATTGAGAAATATCGTTCAAGAGTAATTTGTTGCGAAGACGGTAAGCTTATTGGCTAATCTTCCTATTTCTTGAGACCAAAGAATAATATCCTAACTTATATATATCTAAAAGACATAGGTTAGGGTATTTACTTTGAAGGTTCTTTTCAATTGAAGGACTTATCAGTTTGAAACAATAGGCACAAAACAAACTAAGTCCAAGCTTATTAATAATAAAATAAGTTTTGACAAGCTTTATATCGAAAAAATCCTCCACCTTATATTTTTCATCAACAATCATCACAAGGTTTTCAATTGAGTTGCGAGTATTCTTAATAAAATCCTCTGAATCATAAAGACCAATATGAATAATAGGGTTCTTAATAATCTTAAACTTATAACCCTTTCTCTTTAATTCAATTCCAAAGGCAGTGTCTTCGTGACCATATCCAATCATCGATTCATCAAACCTTGTTGAAGAAAATACCTCTTTCTTTATCATAAAGTTATTTGTCATAAAGCTCTTAGCATTAGCCTTATTACATCTTGACTCTCTTTTATTTCCGTATATCCAGTGTAAGAAATGACGTTTCTTAATCTTATCCCTTTCTGGATAAATCCTACCTCCACAAACCACATCAGCATCATCCCTAAACTTATTATATATGCTTAAGAAGTTCTTTGATGCAATTTCACCATCACAATCTAAAAAAATCAAATACTTACCCAAAGACTCGTCAACCATTAAATTTCTAATTGCAGAACGCCCATAGTTGCGAGGTAGCTCCTTATAAATAACATTATCTAAAGAAGCCAAGAGTTTGTTTTCTTCATATTTCTTTGTCGAAAAATCATCATAGACCCTAATCTCAAAGTCAACACCAAGTTTTATTGCCTGACAATGAAGATCATTACACAATTTAGAACAATCGAAATTATATGTTGGTATTAAAATTGATAACATTTATTTTATAGTCGTTAATAAGTCAATTATTTTCTTTTCCTCCTCTTCCCAGCAAAGTATTTCCTTCGCTTTCTTTGAGTTTTGAGAATAAAGCAGTCTTTTTTCATCATCTTTCAAAAGAGAATTAATCATCTCTGCCAAATACACTGGGTCGTGATGATTTATAAACTCTCCACAATTAAACGCCTCAACAATAGGTTTTATTTCACTTAGGGGAGTTATTAAGAAAGGAATCTCTGCATGAACATACTCAAACAGCTTATTAGGGAGACTAATAGAGTAATTTAAGTTCGTATCTTTATCCAAAGAAAGTCCAATAGTTGCATTAAAAGTATATTGCATCATTTCATCAAAATTAAGTCTTCCAGGAAAAGAAATCTTATAATCAACACCAAACCCCTTAGACAGCTTCTTCAAATCCTCATAAACATCACCACCTCCAATAATATAGAGATGTGCATCTATCCATTGCATAGACTCCACAAGCTCTTCCATCCCCCTTTCAATATTACAACCCCCACCCTGCCAAACTAAAATCGGCATATCAGGCATTCCTAAATCTTCTTTTGACTTCAAACGCTTAGCAAAATCCTTCTTAGGGCAGTTCCTCACAACCAAAGCCTCAACTTCGTATGTTGTTTTAAAATAATCCTTAATCGGATTACAAACAGTAATAACATATTTAAGTCGAGGAAGAATACATCTCTCAACCTTCTTCCAAAACCACTTAGCAAACTTATTATATTTAAGTTCTGGAACCTCAGTAAAATGCTCGTGAGAATCATATATTAGTGGCTTATTCCTTATCTTTGAAACTAAGAAATTAGCAAAAAGAGTATCTAAATCATTAGCCCAAAGCAAATCGAAACGAGAGAAAAGAAGTTTAAAGAAAAGAAAGACATTTAAGTTAGCATAGAAGAGGAAACCCTTTGAAAAGAAAAGTTTCTTTCTTATAAAAGAATAGGGTCTGGTATTCATTTGCGGACTATTCTTACATAGCCGACCAATCAAAACAACCTCATAACCACTCTCAACAATAGTCCTACAAGTCTTATCCACCCTATTATCAGTAACCAAATCATTACTAACAGAAACAATAACCTTTCTCATAGATTTTATGAAATAAAAGACAAAAATAGATAAAAAACCAACGCAAGCCAAGGCTAAATACCTATAATCTATTAAATAAAAAAAAGACCTCTCGTTTTGAGAAGTCTTTTTAAAGAAGTGGTCCCACTTGGGCTCGAACCAAGGACCCCCTGATTATGAGTCAGATGCTCTAACCGGCTGAGCTATGGGACCCTAAACAAAACGTGCAAAACACATCCTGAATTAGGTTTGCAAAGATACAATAAAACATAAAACCACCAAATAAAACTTAAAGAAAAATATCAAAACATTATAAATATAGGAAACTCCAATACCCTACCCTCTCATTTTCATAATCTATCATCTTGCATTAAATATTATAAATATGTTTTGCTATAACAATAATTATCTCTACTCATTAGTTGAGTTAATTGCTTAATTTCTTATTTATAAAATAATATTGTGGTAAATTTGCTCCGATTATTTATAGCAAATACTTAATAAAACAAAGCTAACAAACATACTATGACTGAATACTATTCAAAACAAGTAGATGAAATACTAAAAGATCTTGAGGTTTCTTCCGATAAAGGACTATCTGATGATGAAGTGAAGATAAGGAGGGAGAAGTTTGGCTCTAATAAGCTTGTGGCTAAGAAGAAGAAACCTTTTATTATGATGTTCTTGGAAGAGTTCAAGAGTTTTATGGTAATAATTCTGTTGATAGCTGCTGTTGTTTCAGGAGTTATTGGTACAATTAATGGTGAAGGACTTTTAGATACATATATAATATTAGGTATTCTTATTATCAACGCTCTTATTGGAGCAATTCAAGAAAAGAAAGCAGAAACTTCATTGGAAGCCTTGCAAAATATGAGTTCTCCTCATACAAAAGTCAAGCGTGATGGTTCTATTATTGAAGTAATGACAACAGAACTAGTACCTGGGGATATTGTTATATTAGAAACTGGTGATATAGTTCCTGCTGATATAAGGTTATTTGAAGCTGTTAACCTTAAAGTTCAAGAATCTTCAATGACAGGCGAATCTCTACCTGTGGAAAAACAAACTGAGGCTATTGTTTCTGATGATGTTCCTTTGGGTGATAGAACAAATATGGCTTTCACAACTGGTATGGTAACTTATGGAAGAGGTGAAGGTGTGGTAGTTGAAACGGGGATGAACACAGAGGTTGGCAAGATTGCTACTATGATTCAAAACACTGTAGAAACAGAAACTCCTATGGAAAAGAGTCTTGATAAGCTTGGGAAAACTCTTGGAATAGCTGTAATAATAATTTGTGTTCTAATTTTCGTTGTAGGCATAATGTATGGTAATCCAATCCTAACTGTCTTTATGGTTGCTGTTAGTTTGGCCGTTGCTGCAATTCCCGAAGGACTTCCTGCTGTTTCAACAATTGTGTTGTCGGTTGGAGTTCAAAGAATGGTCAAAAGAAATGCCATAATCCGCACCCTCCCATCTGTTGAAACCCTTGGCTCTGCATCTGTTATCTGTTCCGACAAAACAGGCACCCTAACCCAAAACAAGATGACAGTTATTTCTGCCTTTACATTAGAAAATAATATTAAAGAACTTGACAATAAGAAGGAATTAGAAGAAGGCGAGAAAACACTTATTGAGATTGCAGTTATTTGTTCCGATGCTCACCTATCGAAAGACGAAGAAAATGAAGAAACAACAGGCGACCCAACCGAAACATCACTAATAGATATTGGTTTAAAGTTTAATATTGATAAGAATATTGAAGAAGAAAACCACCAAAGGGTTAACGAAATTCCATTTGACTCCGAAAGAAAGAGGATGACAACCGTTAACAAGATGCCAAACAATGTTTTCCGAGTTAATGTTAAGGGTGGCTTAGATGAAATACTTAGCGTAAGCACTCAGATATTAGATAACGGAATTATTAGAGCAATCACTGAAAAGGATATAGAACATATCGAGAAAGCTAACCTTGAAATGGCAAACAAAGCTCTAAGAGTTCTTGCTATGGCGTATAAAGATATGGACTCTAATTCTGATAATGCAAAGATTGATGACTTAGAAAAAGACCTTGTTTTTGCTGGTATGCTTGGGATGATTGACCCTGCAAGACCAGAAGCAATAGATGCAGTTTCAAGATGTAGAGAGGCTGGCATTACACCTGTTATGATTACTGGGGATCACAAACTAACAGCCATTGCAATTGCCAAAGAGGTCGGAATATTTAAAGAAGGGAATATTGCAATCACAGGTTCAGAGCTTGAAAAGTACTCAGATAAAGAACTTTTTGAGAAAGTAAAGAACATATCAGTCTATGCCCGTGTTGCACCAGAACATAAGGTTAGGATTGTTAAGGCTTGGCAGTCGCATGGTGAGATTGTGTCGATGACAGGTGACGGAGTAAATGACGCACCTGCACTAAAACAAGCAGATATTGGAGTATCTATGGGAATTGTAGGAACAGAAGTTGCCAAAGATGCATCAGATATGATTTTGACCGATGATAATTTTGCAACAATTGTTTCAGCCGTTGAAGAAGGTCGAAGGATTTTTGATAATATCCTTAAAGCTGTCCAATTCCTTATCTCCTCCAATATTGGCGAAATAGTATTATTACTCGTAGCCTCAGTTCTTAATTGGGGTATTCCACTAATTGCAATTCAAATACTTTGGGTAAACCTTGTTACCGACAGCCTTCCTGCCCTTGCACTTAGCATTGACCCAGCAGAAAAAGATATAATGCAACGCAAACCTCGAGATTCCAAACAAGGATTTATCACAAAAGGACTTGTATGGAGAGTAATGTATCAAGGAATAATGATAGGAGCTCTTTCTCTTGTTTCTTATAGGATTGGATTCCTTGAACAAGGACAAGAATTAGGACAAACCATGGCATTTATCACCATAGTATTTGCCCAACTAATCCATGTAAACAACCTACACTCCAACACAAAATCCCTATTTAGGTTTAACCCATTTAAGAATAAAACCCTAATTCTTGCAATAATAACTTCTTCTGCTCTTATGCTAATTGTAGTCTTAGTGCCAACATTTGCTGCCGCATTTAAACTCGTAAGCATAGACACAATTCACTGGATTATCTGTCTATCCCTAGCATTTGCCCCAGTCTTAGTTGTTGAATTATTTAAGCTCCTTGGCATCAACACCCTAAAATCAGAAAAGTAAAGACTATCTTACTGCATACAAACTAATTAAACCCACAATCAAAAAATTATAACCGCATAATAATAATTTATATTAAGCACATCATGGTTCTCCCTTGCCAACATACGACCTCTCTGTTGCCAAGGGAGATATGCTACCTTGCCAAGGGAGAACCTCTGCCTTGCCAAGGGACGCTCATCGAAACGAAGAAAGAGAAAATTATAACAAGGATTTATTTTATTGAAACGCTATTTTGAAAGATTGTAATCAGTTTCATCACTTATCAAGTTTTATCTTAAAGAGTTGTCTTTCTAATGCATTTGCACCTTCAACGGAAGCTGTATAGTATATATAATTACCGACTATACGGATTTTCTCTATTCTGTTTTGTGGAAGAGTAATTGTTTTAATATACTCACCTTTATTTAAGTCCAACTCCTTTAATGTGTTATTATTTTGTCTTACGAAACAACGTGTTCCTTCTCTATTAAAAAAGATATCACTTCTATAATCTTTCTTAACAATTTCATCCATTCTTATTGTAGATAATAAATAATTGTTTTCATCTACCTTATGAACAAGTCCTTTATCATAATTAAAAATATAAAGATTATGTTTTGTTGCTACAAAATAAACTGGAATAGGTGTCAGTTGATCCATATAAAAAGCATATAAATGAAAAGGATTCAATCTTACACCGTAAGGTGGACATTGAATATATAAAGGAATTATAACTCTATGATAGTAATCATCTAATATTTTTGCTGATTTGTTTATCAAGGATATCGTATTCAATGTATTATTGTCTATTGATAGATTCCTTAAAATATTTCGTTTAAATTTAGGGTCTCTAACATTAAAATTAAGCCACTCATCTATATCTAAAAAGCAGTAATACACTCTTTTATATTTTATGACACCAGTTTCATCTAAATACATACGATATAGTTCTCTATACTGACCAAACCAGCCTTTATTGTTAGAACAATATACTCCTCCTTTCATACAAGCCGCCAAACTGATTCCCTCCTTATACAGATTTTGGGAAGTATATCCCTCAATTAGATTATGATATTCAGCATACCATAAATAGAAAACATCATGTTTATTCTTTATGTGGTTTTTAGGATTAGCAATAATATATCCCATTCCATTTAATAAGGAATCATATTGTAGGTATGTCAATATAGTATCTTCACTTGAAATTCTCCAATAATCAATTCTGTTTCCTTTCCTAACATAAAGATAATGGCGTGAATCAAAACCAATTTCATTACATCCCTTTGGAAGCTCTTGACTTCTTTTTCTATAATCATCAAAAGTATAGACCTGTAATTGTCTTTTATCTTTCTTATTACAAATTAGATATACATAATTATCATCTACCTCAAAATCATAAACTAATCTCTCTATTCTATTATTTGGCTTATCTTCTATTGTAACCTCTGAAAGACTTGTAGCTCTATCTGACAATTGAATATTTAGAATAATAGTATTTTTCTTTACAACATCAGCTTTCGTTAATGAAATATCTTGAGAAAAGAAAGCAAGATGAGAAACCTTAAGAACAGCAGGTAGCTTTACATTATTAAGAACAAACTTCCCATTCTTATCTGATGAAACCCCAATATTAGTACCCTTAATAAGAATATTAACATTATCAACTGGCAAACCATCAGCTACTGCAAGAACATTCCCCTTTATTGTTACTGTTTGGGAATAACAAAAACATGGGATAAATAATAATAGCAATAATAATATCTGTTTTGTTTTCATTCCCTTTTATTCTAATTCCAATACCTTTTTAAACCAAGTATCATATCTATAAAGAAATTCTTTACTTTTTGTATCATATCCAGAACGAGGAAATAATATTTCTTCATCTAATGTTGGATTAACTTCTATTTCTGGGAAATCATGATAAACATCTATTGGCTTTTTGCAATTTGTGACGTCCATTGTGCAAGCTAAGCGAAAAGTAAACTTAGAATATTTTAATTGAAATAAAGGAGCCATTAAACCAAATCCTACTAATTTTCCTGTTGGGTAACCAATAGAAACTAATTGATCTAAATAATCTGCATAAGTTACAAAAGAATGAGCTGCCGAAAAAGTTCCTTCATTATATAAAATATAAATTTTACCATCATATTTTAATGAATTTGAATCTCCTACTATATAATCATTATCAGTTATTATTCTATACTTTTCATTACCTAGCCCTGATATTTTTTCAGTACTCACATCTGGATTATGTTCTTTTAATTTCTCTTTCATAATCTTAGTATTGTTATAAGCAACTCTTATATTGAATGGTATAGAATCCTTAATTATAGCTTTTAAAGTATTATGCCAAACTAAATCACTACCACCACTGTTACTTCTTACATCAATCACAACCTTTTTAATAAACCTTCCTTTTCCCTCCTCTTTTATTTTATCATAAAAAGTAGTGTCATCAACCATCATACTTTGTACGTAAATATATAAAATAGAATCTTTTCCAAAATACTTGACTTCTTTTCTATTATTATATGGATAATTTCTTTCATCTACTGGGACACCTTCAATTTTAACTGATTTAGTGTAGCCACACCAACCCCAATTTGTAATATAATCATTTAGATGTATTTCAAAAACACTATCATTTTGCTCAACTTTTAGAATACCTGCTTTAGGTAACCAGGTTCCATTTAAATAAAATTCCTTCTTTTTATAATCCCACCGAGTCGCAAAATTATTTTCTTTTGCATATTGATGAAAAACTTGTCCATTATAAGCAAGCATTTTCATAAAGCTAATGTTAAGAGTATCATTACTATCTATTTTACTAACATATTGATTGTCTCCTATCATATAATAGTTCCCTTGATAATAACTCACAGGAATTGGGAAATACATCTCAATTAGTTTATTTTGATTATCTGGACTCATTATTCTTTTTAAAGATTTTTCTTGTTCAGACTTTAAATATATTGTATCAATACCATCTAAATTTTCATATCCAGCATAATAATCATAAGTCGTTACAGAATGGTCATCCATAACATAACTTAATGCTTTTGATAAAATACTATTGAATCCAATATTACATGTAACAGTATCGATATCCTTTCTAAAACTTTTTATTGCCGCAAAATTATCATATCCAGTTACAGCTTTTCTTACAGGCAACTGCACATTACACTCCTCAATAATCTTAACTAACTGATCAAAGTCTTTATACATTTGTTTTTTCGTAAGCATTGTCTCTTGTGCAAATGTGTTAGAACCAATTATCAGTAATAACATTAAAATAAATCTACTTCTAATTTTCATATACCTATTATTTATTTTCAGTATTGTTATCCTTTTCTTCAATTTCTTTCTTTAATTGTTTTATAGCTTCAGCATTAATTTCTCTTAGTTTTTTATAGGCTTTGTCTGCTGATAACTTATCATATTCTGCATCATATTTATAATCTATATTAATCTTTTTAGCATATTCTTCTATTGTAGGAAGTCCTAATTGTAATCTTCTTTTATTTACATTCTTTTCATCTTCTATTGGAGAGAAAAATCCTTTTCCATAAACTCTATCGCCTTTTTTGTCATACTCTATAATTTGTCCTACTTGTGTTCCATATAATTGTTTTTTACCTTTTTGGATTAAAGAAAAATCATGAACTATTATATAATGTTCTATACTTATTTCTCTATTAATAGCAGCCTTATATAGTAACTTTAATTTCTTTTTGCTTAAGTCTTTTCTATACATATGCTTGAAAATAAGTAAAAAAGTGTTGCTTGCTTCCACTCCAACCATTGAATAAGTAGGTATAATCCCTTTATTTAATAATCCATAAACAAAATCAGCTTGACTTTCAAGACTATCTATAAATGAATCATCCATTTTTTGTAAAACAACAGTATCAAATTCTGTTATTAGTCTCTTTTGATTTCTACCTAAAGTCCTATACATTTGATCATATATCCCACACTCCCATAACTTAATACTTAAATCAGGGTTTGTAATATTAGGATACTTACTTAGATATACTTTTGTCATTGTATCCTTAAGGCATTTCCAAGCATAAGTAGAATGCAGTTTATCAAAATCAGAGTCAGATAAAATATCATCAGAAAACTCTTTTAGGTCTATATATTTATATAAGTAATGGAACGGAACTGTCGTATCTCCTTTTATTGAATAAGTACAAGCCAATTGATAATAAGGCCAAATCTCAGATGAATCTTTCTTTATAGAGTCATTTATCATCCTAATTATCTCATCATAATTCTGCACCTTCCTCAACTCCTTTGTTGATTCAAAAAATTCTGTAGGATTAAGCTTATATATCACCTTACAGCTTTGAGAATAGCTAAAAAATGGAGCTATCAATAATACCAGTAATAATGTCTTTTTCATTTTCATATATCTATTATTTTTGTTCGTCTGTTAGTATAAGTATCA
Organism: Bacteroidales bacterium; assembly: GCA_041673165.1. GTDB lineage: Bacteria > Bacteroidota > Bacteroidia > Bacteroidales > P3 > UBA10566. The sequence goes on along the minus strand of JBAYYI010000002.1, from coordinate 35,889 downwards.
TTAGTATTTATAATTTTCTGGTAAAGCAATATTGTTTAATTTGCACCATACCCATAAAGGGGGTAAAAGCATATCTTTACGGTATTTATCAACATTTTCTGGATCTTTTAAAACTACTTTATATTCTTCAACTTCATTTCCCTTATCGTCTTTATATTCTTTAAGAATGGTTTGAAAGCCAAGTAAAGAAACACCTATTCCTCCTGATTTCTGATCTCTTTGATGAATAGCATTATCATAAAAAATAGCATATTGATCCACAAGAATATTACCTCTTAAAACATGCTCCCAATACAAATCTAATAGTGTTTGATGTTCATCATTTAGAATTAGTATTTGTACAGAATGCATTAAACCAATCACAGATCTAAAATCTAACCAATGGTCGGTATTTTGCCTATTTATATCTTTATCACTCTTAAGCAAATCTATAAGCAGTTCCGCTTTGAATAAAAATGATTCGTTCTCTAATAATATTCTTTCTTCGGCATTTTTCCCACGGAACCTAAACCTTGCAACAAAGTACTCACTAATGGAATTTGCAATTAAGTAATTATTTGCTTTAATATCTATATTCTTCAAATACTCTAAGCGTAAAGAATCGTACTCAATTATAAATCTTTTATTATTAACTATTGATGAATCTCTTTCACAAAAACCAGACATATCATAACCCACAATAGGCAATGTATCGGGACATAGTTTATATCCACACATAATCATTTTCTGTAAAACCTTATATGCACTTTCTTCATCATTCAAGGACAAATAACATTGATATAAAAACTTCATATCATCAGGGAAAGGATATGCGAATGAAAATGCTTTTTCGTAAAGTCTTGTTGCTTCTTTATATTTCCCTAAAGCATGCAATTCCATAGCTTGGTTTCTCTCTTCATAATATTGTTTATAATTATTTTGCCCTAATGATACTAATGTATAGGATAAAAGTAAAGCGAAAATTATTAGCTTCTTCATATAGTTATGTTTTTATTTTCTGTTATCTCACTATGTTTTCTATACTTAAACAATGCTATTATAATTACTATCAGCAGAAGGAAGTTTGAAAATAGAAAATGAATTTGAAAGAGAATCACTTTGGCATTTGGTTTAATATACATTAATACTTCTGGACTAATTTCAGAAGGGACAAACTCATCATATCCTTTTTCTTTTCTTTTATTTATAATATCTTGATCAAGAGAGTTTGCATCAGCACCACGTAAAATTTTCCTTCTTTTATATTCACCAATAAAGCTTTCATCTAACTCATAAGGATATGTTCCAATAAGATTCAACCAATCGAATTTTGATTTATAGAAAATAAAGCCAGTGTATATATCTTGGTATTTAAAGTTTATAAACTTCGCATGCATATCGAATTGATCCTTGCCAAAAGGACTATCTTTCAAGTTGAAACCAATACTCTTATTTCCACTTAATTCAAATGCTTTATCCCAAGTGCCATTATTATGTGAGCCTAGAAAATAAGCAGTATATTTCTTCTTACCTGAACAGGCTGAATTTATCATAACATTTGCAACCTTATCCCCTAATGAATCAAATATATAGGTAGTCTCATTTTTCAAGTTTTTAAACTTATGCTTTGTAAGATTAAAAGAATGCGTGAAATTAGTAATAACTAAACATTTCTTCCTCTTCTCATCCTTTTCAATAATCTTATAACCCTTAATAACATTATCCGCCATAACACTATCATAAAGATGATTCCATTTGCTACGTGCTTTATCATACTCTTCTTTGGTCTTAACATCTAAAGGATATAGATTTGGAGCTGTGAAGTTTCTCTAATTTTTAAACTGTCTGGAAGAGTTAAATTTAATTTATATAGCTTTTTGAAGAAATTGAAATAATTGATTTTTTCAGTAAATCCATCTGCCACATAAACCAGTTTAGTAGTTGCCTTATCTAATTCCACTTCCGAACTATATGTTTTAGCCATATATTCATCAGCCAAATACTGATAATCCACTGAACCTAACTCCGTAAATATATTCCCAACCTTAGAATAAAACCTTTCATCCGAAACAATATCGTAAATTAAATCCCACTGTGTGTTTTCAAGATGAAGCCTTTCACCCAAAATAACCACATCATAAGTATCAAATAGCTCAATAACATAATCCTTTGCCGACTTATCCGTATTATTTATAAACTCAACCTTTTCTTTAATATCCTTATCGGAAGCCAAATGCACATTATAAGGATAATACCTCATCCCTAATACACAATATTTTGAGCTATGAGTGTTATTGAAACCTAATATTATTAAATAAAAAGCAAGGTTTATACCAATGAAAATAAGTTTAGGTCTTATCCCTTTATTCTTAAACAAGAACGAAAAAATAGTCCTCTTAAAAACAAAATAAGAGAAGAGGTAATAAAGGAAAGCAACCCCAATCATTATATAATTGTAGTTAACATTAAACCCTAATTGTAAAAGATAATAAATGATAAGACTAAGAGATAAAATTAAATTTACCTCCAGAAGAAACGAAACTACATACTTTTTCTTTTTGTTTTTCATAGGACTATTATTTGTTTTATTGATTTATTTTACTAACGAGAACCAGACGTATCTACACCTAAAGACCAAGGATTTGAAAACACAAATTCAGCTCTAAACATATCTTTTTTAGAGTAAATAATATCCCATCTTATCTTTTCGTAATTCAATTTCTTAATAAAATCATCATAATCACAAAGATATATCTCTCTTCTATTCTTGTTTATTTGTTTCAACTCCTTTTTTGTATATTGAGGATAACTCAAAGTTAATACTCTCTCTTTATCCAATAATAAAGAAGTCCTAACCCCATATTTATCATGGTAAAATGCCGCATCTAACCCATCTAATCCATAACCTCTATAATCAACTAAATGAGCATATAGCTGATTGTCGAACTCTCCCATCAATACTTTTTCTTTTAAATTTAAACTTAATGGATTTTTTCTATGCCTTGCACTTTGAGCATAATGAATTAACAATAGTTGACCTGTAATATCCATGGTTGAAAAATACCTATTATAATTACTTTCATTTGAGCTAACCGTTTTCTCATTAAGCTCTACCTTATGATTTCTCATATAATTAATAAGGTTCGCCATATTCAAACTATCTTGGTCAAATATTCCATAACCTGTCTTGTCTCTTGGAATAACTTCCCCATCAATGATATCAACTTTTCTAGAATTCACATCTTTACTCATAAGATCATTAATAAAACCAACAAAATTAGTATCAACCTCCGCATTAATATCAGAATTCTCAATAAGTGAAAGCCAATAATCTGCTAAGTTCTTATCTTTATATGTCATAGAATATGTATCATAATCATATTTCCTTTTCACGAAAAAAGGAGAACACATCCTTAATGCCACACTATCATCGGTATAGAAACCACAGACAAGAAAATTGTTTAAATCCTTTCCAAATGGTTCATCAAGATATTTAAAAGCTTTCTTATAATAATTACAAGCTTTAGAGTAGTTACTATCAATAATTGAAAGCTCTGCCCTATTTATATTATCATAATACTTTCGTGGGTTAATATTTTGTCCAAATACAAATGATGCTTGTATTAAAAAAATGAAGACAAGGATTTTTATTTTCATATATCTGTTATTTTGTTTTGTTTATTATCTCACTATGTTTCCTATACTTCAATAATGCTATTATCAATACTATAAATAGAAAGAAATTTGAAAATAGAAAATGAATTTAATACCTTAATAATTCAGCGATTGAATTACATTATCAGTTGAATTTTCACTATCTTTTGAAACGATCAATAACATAACTATTCAGCGACCATCATTAAATTCCAATCATCTACTAATTTAAATTCTTTGGGCTGATTCCTATTTCTTTTCATATTCGTAAATTCATATTCCATTTTCTTAACAAAATCTTCATAAGAACATAAGTATATCTCTTTTCTTCTTTTGTCTATTTGTTTTAGTTCTTTCTTTGTAAATTTCGGATAAACCACTTCTTTTAATAGAAAAACAAAATTTACAGTATCTAGTTCTGCTTTAACAAAAGTATTAACACCATATATGGGAGTCATACAACCTATGATTTCTAAATTTCCATCTAAACCATACCCTCTATAATCACAAAGATGAGCATAGAACATAGGATCAAATTTTCCTTCTAATACCTTTTCCCTTAAATTAAGATTAATTGGATTCTTAATAAATTGTGCACTTTGTGAATAATGTAACAATAATATTTCCCCATTAATATTATTTTGTGCATTAGCATAATTCCCAACTGTTTTTTCTTCTAAAAATACATTATTTTTCTGCATATATTCGTAAAGATTCTTCATATTTATACTATCCTGAATAAAGATAATATTATCGACAGACTCCATCGATCTATACTTTTGATCTAATACCATAAGTTCAGAAATATAATTATTAAAATTAGTATCTATAATAGATTTAATACTACTCCCATTAATTATGTCCATCCAATAAGATGCAAGTTTGCTACTTTTATATATTTTAGAGAAATAACCATAATTATATTTTCTTTCTATAAATTTAGGATAACACATTTGTAGTACAACACTATCATCTGTATAAAAACCCCATATCAAGAAATTACTTAAATCCTTCCCAAAAGGTTCATCAAGATATTTAAAAGCAGTCTTATAATAGTCACAAGCTTTAGAGTAATTACTATCAATAATTGATAGCTCTGCCTTATTAATATTATCAAAGTACTTTCTAGGGTTGTTTTTTTGTCCAAATACAAATGATGCTTGTATTAAGAAGATGAAGACAAGGATTTTTATTTTCATATAGCTTATTATTTGTTTTCTACTTTTTTATAACGTTTTTCTTTGAACTTAATGTACCTAATAACACCACAAAGTAAAATAAAAAAACACTAAGAAACAAATATTTCCTTACCTATTTATTATATAACGTTTATTAATTACGGCATTATTATTTATTGCCATAAGAAAGTAATATATCGCCCTTCTAGAATGAGATATAAACAATTACGAAAATCAATGGGGGAAAATAAATAAGAAGACCCGCAAGCTGTTCTGATGGGAAGCAATACGGGTACCGTTAGTGTAAAGATATATAATAATTCTGTACATCAAACAAGATCAACCAACAAACCTATTTAGCTCATCTTTTATCTTTCGCCAACCTGGCGTTATGAAGTCTTTCGAGAAGGTGGGTTAGCTCGTGGGCAACAATATTTTAATTATCAATCAAGTCCTCATAATTTATTCTTACAAAACCTTTTTTATAGTACACCAACCAATCTATTATTTCATTAGTAGAGACATCTAGTTTTTCACTTAAAATTAAAATCATATCTCTTATTCTTGAAATGTTGAAAATTTTTCTTTAAACAATTCTAAATCGTAGATAACTTTAGGGTTATTTTCCAATTCCTCTTTCAAAGACGGTAATCCTAATTCATACCTCAATTTTTCTGTTTCCTCCCAATCCTTTACGGGTATTTTTATCAATTGTCCATCATCTGCCTTCAATTTACTTGTACCATAGAGTTGGTAGGAAAATCCTTTTGCCTTATCCTTTTGAATAAATTCGCATCCCCACCAATAATAATCTATCATTGATGCAACTTGTTCTGGTGAAAATTCTCCCTTTTTTGTCTGTTGAATGATTTTAGGATATATAAAATAGAAAAAATCGTTATTGCAATCTATATGTCTAAACATTATCATTAAATCATATAAAGTAGTATAACCCAACTCTCTAATTTCAGGTATCTTTCCTAGATCTATTATAATCTTTTTTAATTCAACTTGATTTATTGAATCTGTCTTTAACAGAATTTCAAGACTAACATCATTCCTTCTTACATATTGGTCATTTTCAAGCATCTCTTTTATTTTTCTTACCAAGACAGTATCAAGTCCTTTTTCATATATTGGTCTATATTTTTCCCACTGTCTTTGTTTGATATCCATATATCCTTTCAAAAAGAATTTTTCATAATATTCTTCATCATAACCACTCAATACCAATCTTTTAAAACATTCCGCAATTAAATTAGTATCTTGTGTAGTTTTTTCAAGACTCAATAAAGAAGTATACATTTCGGGATAAAGGTAGGTGGTAGTATCAATAAAGGTTCTATAACTACATAAATCCTTATTTGTTTTCAACATTTTATTAAACGTATGAAGTGTTTTGGAATAATCTTGTCCGCAAAGATTGGTCGAAACAAACAAGAATATTATTACTAGTTTTTTCATAAAATTGGGGGAATATAAATAATGTTCGTCGTGGTTCTGCATTTATGCCTGCAAGAAGGGCTTTTTCTTTTGGTTAGCTAGACCTAAGAAGACCACAAAATAAAATAAAAAAAAACTAATAAACAAATGTTTCCTTACTTATTTTTTAACATAATGTTTATTAATTATGGCATTATTAGTTATTCACGTAGAAAGATGACAAAAGATTGATATAGAGACATGGTAAATCGCATCAATAATATTATGGATATAGAATTAGAAATAAATAAAGGATTGGTATGAATTAGGAATAGTGATTTAGAGGTACCGTTACCCAACAAAAGTATTTAACTCATCTTTTATTTGACGCCAATAGGGCATGTGCTTATCTAAAATGGATTTGAACCTTTATAAACTATGTATTCTATTTTGAAGTACTTTTATCCTATCAATCAATTTTTCGAAAGGAAGGAAGTCTCCATAGATAAAAGATCTTGTCATCTCTAAATAATCATCTTCCCAGTCCTTATAAATTTCAGATGGTGGAATAATATTAATATATTGTGGTGAATGATGTGAATAATCAACATATTTTAATGCATAAAACTTTTCTCTATGACTAACAATAACGTTGTATAATTTCCTGTCTTTTAATGATTGAACCACATTTTCATCATCCATTAACTTCTCTAAATCATATAAATGCCTTGACATTTTTGCAGTCCTAGGGCTTGGCTTTTGAAACTCCTCATGTAATAAGAAGATTTTCTCTAAAAAGGTTCTTAAAGGTAAAACAGTTTTAATCTGACAAGAAGAATCATAATCAACTTTAGGATAATACTTAGTTATAAGCGAAGAAATATCAATCAATTCATTAGGATCAGAAAGAGACAAACAACTAATCTCCACTTTTACTATATTCTTAATATACTCCACTTTTTGACCTATAATGCTATTGTAAATAATATTAATTACAGTAGGGTCATTATCTGAATGTTCTGTCTCAATAAATTCAATCTCAAAATCCTCAGCTCCTACTAAATCAATAAGATTTTTCTTTAATTCTAATGTCAATTCTTCTCTAATATATTTTCTTGACACCTTTCTAAGCTTATCTCTTTGGGACTTATTATCACCATTTATTCCAAAAAAAGAACGATCCAAAGCTATGTCAATATCTTCTGAAAACCTTTGTATAATTCCCCATCCCTTACTTAATGAAGTTCCTCCTTTAAATAATAGGTTATTCTTACAAGAACAAGAAAACAAAGCTTTCAAAACAATTGTTACCCACCAATCTTTCTCAACTGCCAACTCATTTATTCCTTCTTTATTTGCTGTTTGTTGAATAAGGACTCTTCTCTCATTCAACTCTAATATACTCCATAAATTCATTAATCAGCCTTTTCAATTGTTTCTGTTATTATTTTTCTTATCCAAACAGGTGCAAGTTGAATATCTTCTTTCCAATATTCTATATTCTTATCAGAAAGCAACCTCTCAATAACCTCAATATCTTCATCCCTTATATTTTTCTGCCCAATCTTCTTCATTGCAACAACTACCAAATGAATCACTTCATTTTTATATTCAAAGTTTTTCGGAGTAGAATTATAGAAAACAATTTTTCTTTTTCCAATTTTAATTGTTCTTGGAGAACCTGTTGTGATATATTCAGCAACCATTGGAACCTGAGTAGTCAATCCTAACATACTTAAAGCAGTGTTACCAGAAGGAAAAATCTTAACCTTATCTCTCCTTGCAATAGCATGTGCAATTTCATCTAAAGAAGGAATTAAAGATCCAAAATCTGTCCTCTTTGCTTTTAAATATATCCCATTTGCAATCCTTTCCAACCTCTCTTCATGAACCAATCTTGACAGCATTTTAGTTACAGCCAAATCGTCATTAAGATGAGAAAAGTCAGAAACAAAGAGAATCTCTCCTCTTTCTTTCATAGATACCAAATCTCTTACAGTATCAAAAATACTACCACTCATAATATTTAACAATTATTAAGTCGCAAATTTACGCAATATTTCGGACAAATCAATAAAAACAGAGATATTTAACTATAAACAATAATTTTAACATTATTTAAGTCGCAATTATACCGTATAATTCGGACAAAACGATAAATAGAAAGAATATTCAACAGTAAATAAAGTTTTTTTAACATTGCTGATCTAGAGATATGATATATCGCATCAATAATATGATGGATATAGAAATAGAAAATAAATAAAGGATTATTATGAATTAGGAATAATGATTTACAAATATAATTACTCAACAAAAATATTTAGCTCATCTTTTATTTTACGCCAAGAGGGCATATGCTTATCTAAAATGGATTTAAACCTGGCGTTATGTAGTCTTTCGAGAAGGTGGGTTAGCTCGTGAAGAACAATATAATCAATACAATCATCGGACTTTTTGATAAGCTCAAGGTTAAACATTATCTTCTTTGTCTTAATATTGCAACTACCCCAAATTGATTTCATTTGCTTGATATCAAAACTCTCAATCTCAACTCCCAAAATGCGTTCCCACTTCTCAATTACGGGTGGGAGAAGTTCTCTAAGCACATTCCGATAAAACTCCCTCATCACATCCTGCCTTTTCTTAAGAGTTGCATTCTCCTTAACATATAGGTTTATAAATCCATCATCCAAAACCTCAACCCTTGGCTTATGATTAGAATAAACAAGATTTAAAAAGTAGCTCTTCCCCCTGAAATAATGAATTTCCCCAGTTGTAAACTCTCTAAAAACCTTCGTTTCCCTATCCAAAACAATATTAATCCTCTTTTGAATCCAATCCTTTTTGTCCATAGCAAAGAGCCTAACCCTATCAATTGGCATACCCTTAGGAGCAGAAATATGAACCCGAGCATCAGGAGGATAAACCCTTAGATATATATTCTTAATCCTCTTCCTCTCCACTTCAACAACAATACCATCAATATTCAAATACTCCATCTTCTTAATCCAAATCTTATAAATAAAACCAAATTACTACCACCATAATTCATATAATTACAAAGGTATAAAAAAGATAAATACTTTGGTTAATATCAAATAAAAGTTTTTAATAAATAAAGGTTTAGGTGTTGGCACTAAGCTAACTTGTCTTAGTGCAACTCCGTACCTATTAAAGTACATAAGTACCACCTCATGTACTCACTGTACTTAGGAGCGTGAGGTGGTGAAAACAAACTAACATTCAATCTATTATGAAAAAAGAGTGAGGATGTTAGTAAAAAGACCAAAAAACCCTGTTGAATTAAAAAGCATTATACTTAGGAACTATCACTAATATAATTCACATTTTAGAGAATCACTGAAACAATTCCCTGAATCAAAGAACTAATCTTGTGAATCAAAGAACTAATTCCGTAGATCAAAGAACTAATTTTCTGAATCAAAGAAATAAAACAAAGGGTTATTACCTTATCAGTAACAACCCTTCTTATTTATCAATTTTGTATAAATCCACTCAAACTAATTGATTAGATTATCTTAACATATCCTAATTTAAAGGATAGTTCATTAGAAGAGAATTTTGGAAACCCTACTACCCTTTGGCTGGTTTGCATTACTTGCATATCACCATAATTAAAGAAATAACGGTATTCTGCTCCAAGTACTATTGAGTTTGTTTTGGAGGTTTTGTAGCGAAGTTCAAGAGATAGTGGCACGTAGAAATTGGTGAATTGGTCAACATTCCAGCTGTACTGACTTAATTCGGAATAATCAATGTTTCTGTCTGCAACTTCTGCATAGTTTAGTGAATTGAAATTCCATCCTATCCCTACTCTTGGAACAATTGCTAGTTTTGCTTTTTTACAAAACTCAATTCTATAACCAACATTAAGGCTATATAGACCACTCATTGAGTTGATTTGTTTATTGTTTTGCTTTGTCATCCAAGATTCAAAACCGAAATCAAATGTGTATTCCATTCCAATTTTTGAGGAGTAACCAAATCTAAAATCAATTCCCATATTAACTTGATTGATATTGTTAATACCTGTTAGGAAGTTAAGTTCCTTATTATCATTCATTGTGGAGGTAAGGAAGTTCATTCCATATATAAAGCCTTGTTTTTTTCTAGCTTGATTCTCAACATCATTTGTTTCTTGTGCCATTATTGGCGAAATCATAATTACCGCAATAATTATTAAAAATAGTTTTTTCATATTAGTTTTAGTTTAATTATTATTATTGTTTGTTTTTAATATTACTATTAACGCTACAAAGATAGAAATTATTTGATAACTACAAGCTTCTTGGTCTGATTTCCTATTTTTAAAATGTATATACCTGCTCTTAAATCTTGTGTTGGAATGTGATATTCTTGTGATGAGAATTTATATACAGATAGATTATAGGTCTTTTCAACTTGTCCCATTCTATTAATCAGCTCTACTATTGGGTTTTCTGGTCTTGGGCTATTATAAGTAAATCTTATTTTATCTTTTGCTGGGTTTTCTAATAAGTGGATTTGAGACTCTGTGAGTGATGGGTTTTGAGGTATTGATATTGGGTAGTATTCGTTGGTTTTTGTTGCAAGATAGGTTATGGAAAAGGCTAATTGGGTGAGTTTTGCAAAGTAGTCGTAGTTTAGGGAGGAGGATAGGTCTTGGGCAGAATGGTAGAAGGGATGAAACTGGTCTTCGTGAATGAAGATTGCTCTTCTTCCCCAGCTGTTATAGGAATAGGAGTCGGAGGCGTAATTCAATTCAAACGTTCTGATTGGTATTAGATTAGTATATGAGAGAGCTGTCTGCTCACAAAACTGGGTTAGCTCTTGTGAGTTTTCGTATTCTATTAGTTTTACAACATCTGGTTGGGTTGTATCTGTTTTGTTGGCTATCATATCGAGACAGATCATGCCTGCTATATGTTCGGTTAGCATATCGGAAGAACGCTGAATGGCTGCATTACTTCCCATTAATCCTATTTCTTCTGCTGCATAGAGTTCTATTCTTAGCGTCTTTGTGGGTATTATATTGTGAAGGTGATATAGTCTTGCTATTTCCATTATAGCGGCTACTCCTGATGCGTTATCGTCAGCTCCTGGCGTTGTGTCAAAATTGGGGGTCTTGTCTTGATAAAATGATATTGCATCGTAGTGAGCTCCTATAACCAAGAAGGTGTCAGGGGCGTATTGTCCTATTTTTTCACCTACTACGTTATATTGCCAGCTATTGTTTAGTATGCCTGAACGACGTGGATATTCAAAATCTTGGATATAGAAACTATCTAATTTTGTTTGAAATCCATAGCTTTGAAGTTGTTCTCTTAAACTCTCAGCTATTGCTTTTCGGTTTGGTTTAAAGACAAAGCGTGTTCCGTAGGACTGGAGTTTGAGGACTGTCTTTTCTAAGCTGTCTTTATTTATTGTTTGGTTGTATTGAATTAGGTTTTGATTGAGTTGGGAGAATGCAAGATGAGGAATGAAAACTAATAGGATAATTATTATTTTATTCATCTAATTCAAGTCTATAAATTGTTTTGGTTTTATCTGTTATTTTATATCTTTCATCTATTCTCTGCCCTACTACCCAAACTATATCGTCTCCTGAACAAAGTAGCCATTGGTTTTCTTTGTCTATTATGGAGTATTTGAGGTCTTTGTAGAAGGTTGAGATTTTCTTTTCACCATGTAGTCCATAGGGATGAAAGGAGTCACCGTTCTTCCATTTTCTAAGTATTAGTGGATATTGTAGTTTCCCTTCATCAAACATTGCAATATCTTTTGTTTTGGGTATATGTATGAAGTTTAGGTCTCTTAGAACTTCTATTTGCAGGTTTATTGGAACTTTTAGACTTGTTTGTCCTTCTTCAATCTTATATTCAGCGTTTGAGTCTCTTACGTTTTCGGTTATAAGTAGGTATTCCCTATCTTTTACCAATCTATGTGTTTCGGAAAAGAATTGTTTTCCAGAGGTTTCATCGAGAGAGTCTTTGATTGAGTTGATGGTTGATGGGTTGAAATTGTATTCTGTTAGAAGTTCAAACATATAGATATTGATAGGTTTTAGGGTTTTGATTTTACCTATTGGTATCTTTATTATATTATGCTCTATTTCTATTATCTCTTCTTTTGCTTTGTTGATAAGGGTACGAAATACTTCTTCTGTTTCTTTAAATATATCTATTTCTTTTAGTATTGTTTTTTGGAAGTTGGGTGATATTTCTTTGAATAGGGGTATTAGTTCGTGACGTATTTTGTTTCTGGTATATTGTACGGTTGCATTGGTTGAGTCTTCAACAAATTCTAAATTATTTAATTTTTGGTATCTTAAGATTGAGTTCCTGTTGGTGAAAAGGAGTGGGTGTATTACTCTATTAACTTTTTGGAGAATGCCGTGAAGTCCTGCTATGCCTGTTCCTCGAAGGAGGTTAATAAAGAAGGTTTCAATGGAGTCATCGCCATGGTGTCCGGTTGCAATGTAGGCGTAGTTATTTTCTTCTAATAGCTCATAGAACCAATCATAGCGTAGTTCCCTTGCTGCCATTTCCAAACTCTTACCATTTTCTTCCATATATCCATAGGTGTCGAAATCTTTTAGGTGTAGCTTTAGGTTATGCTTCTTACAGTAATTTACAACAAAGTTCTCATCTCTGTTGGATTCGTCTCCTCGAAGGTGGAAGTTGCAATGCGCTACAACAAATTTATAGTTTGACTTTTGGAATAAATCACATAAAGCCATAGAATCAACTCCCCCACTTATTGCAAGAAGGATTACCTCATCTTTTTCAAATAGATTATTGTTTTCGACAAAGGATTGAAATTCTTTAACCATGGCTTAAGAGTTTTAAGTTTTTAGTTTAGCGTTTATATAGTCTCTCTTACTTTTTAGCTTTTACTTTTTAACTTTTAAAGCTTTTCTTTGATATAATTGGTCATAAGGGTATAGAGATGAAGTCTTGTTATGCCTCCATAAATGCCGTGATTTTTGTTTGGGTAAAAGAAATGATCAAATTGTTTGTTTGATTTTATTAGTGCATCCATCAAATCCATTGAGTTTTGAATATGAACGTTATCGTCAGATGTTCCATGAATTAATAAGTAGTTTCCTTTTAGTTTATCAACGTGATTGATTGGGGAGTTCATATCGTAGCCTTCTGGATTTTCTTGTGGAGTTCTCATAAAGCGTTCGGTATAGATATTGTCATAGTATCTCCAATTGGTTACTGGCGCAACTGCTATTGCTGTTTTGAAATAGTCTGCTCCTTTTGTTATTGCAAGGGTTGACATATAACCACCATAGCTCCAACCAAAGACTCCTAATCTTGTTTTATCAACATAGGACTGCTGCCCAAAATATTTTGCAGCCTCAATTAGGTCTTCCGTTTCATATTTACCTAATTCCATATATGTACATTTTCTAAATTCTTCGCCCCTCATTCCTGTTCCTCTTGGGTCAATGCATATTGTTATGTATCCCTCTTGTGCAAGCATCATATACCAATACATATCGGTAGCTCTTCTTTGTGAGTTAAGAACTTCTTGGCTATTTGGTCCTCCATAAACAAAGAATAGTACTGGGTATTTCTTCCCCTCTTTCATATTATTAGGCTTAATAGTCCAATAGTTTAGACTTGTGCCTGTTGATGTGGTGAAACTACCGAATTCTTTTTTAGCAGTTCCGTATAGTTTTAGGGTATCTTTTAATGCTGCATTATCTTCAAGGGTAAATAATACTTCTCCTTTTTGGTTATTAACAGTGTAAAGGGCAGGTGTTTCATGGTCTGAATATGTTCCTATATAGTATTTCCCATTCTTGCTAAATTCTGCTTCATTTGTTCCTATCTTTTTAGATATAATCCTTTGTCTTTTACCATTGAAATTAACTACTGATAACTCTCTGTTGATTGCTGAACTTTCTGCTGCTGTATAGTATATCTTTTTATCTTTTTCATCAACATAACATAGCTTTTCACAATCGTAGTTGCCAGAAGTTATTGGGTTAATGGATTTGTCTTTTATTTTAACCATATAGAAATGAGAATAACCACTTCTTTCTGATTTTAGGATAAAGGCTGAATTATCTTTTAAGAAATGAACCAAGTTTGGCTCTTCGATATAAGATTTATTTATTTCAGAATAGAGGAGTTGCTTTTGGAAGTCTTGGGTATTTACTGATATGATATCATAGTTGTTTTGAAGACGATTAAGCTTATGAATTATTAGTTGGTTTTCATCTTTTGTCCACTGAAGACGAGGTAAATAATAATCTTTATCTGTTCCTAAATCAATTTGCTTATGTGTATTTTCATTTACATAATATACGAATATATCTACCACTGAATTTGCTTCTCCTGCTTTTGGATATTTATAGACGTAGTTTTCAGGGTAAAGCTCTCCCCATGTTTGCATTGAATACTCTTTTACATCTCTTTCATTGAAACGATAATAAGCTAATTGAGTACTGTTTTCGTTCCACTCATAACCTTTAACCAAAGCTAATTCTTCTTCGTAAACCCAATCGGATGTTCCATATATTATTTCGTTAAACTTACCGTCTTGTGTGATTTGTATAACGTCTTTATTTGGAGTTGAAATATCGGTTATAAATAAGTTATTATCTCTTATCCATGATATTTTATTACCATCTGGGGAAAAATCTGCTAATCTTTGTTTACCTGTTGTGCTTAATGGATATAAAGCTTTTGTTCCTATCTCATAGATGTAGTAGTTGGCAACAAAGGAATGGCGATAGATAAATTCTGGATCGGCTGCTAATAATATCTTCTTTTCATCTTTTGAGAAATTATAAGCAAAGACTTTATTCTTGTTCTCATTTCCAAAATTTAGTTTAGAGAACTCAATAATTGTGTCTTTCTTTTCTCCTGTCTTATATTCATAACGTTCAATTGAATTTGGGGTTAAGATACAATAATCATCCCCGTTTTCCATTGAGCGTATCTCTTTTATTGACTTTTCTCGGAAGGTTCCTTTTGTCCAAATGTTTTCAAGGGTTATATTTTTTTGGGTAAAACCAGTTAGGGTGCTCAATAAGCACAGAACAATTATTATTAAGTTTTTCATATTATTTTCTAATCAATTGAGTTTCTTAATCAGTTAAATTATCAATCAGCATATCCTTGTATTTAAGTAAAGGATCTATGTTTTTTCTTTCAAAAGGATAAAGGCTCTCTAAAACAAAATCATCTATCTCATTGGAGAAACGATATTTGTTTAATGCTAAGCGGTGCATAAAGTCTGTTAGATACAATCCCCACTTTGTGTCAGGATAGGCTCTATAATATGTTTGTATTGGGTCTTTATATTCTGGCAGGATTATTGTGGTTTCGTTAGCTATTTTAGTAAAATCAAATCCCTCTCTTGGGTCGTGAACCTTCATCTGATCTTCATTTTCACCATAGATTGGGGTATATTCTAATCCTTTGGTTACTATGAAAAGAAGGTATTGTATTTCTCTTGTTACAAGGTCAGACCTAATAAAGTCAGGGTTTTTATCAAGGAGTAAGTCTCTCCACTCAACTCTTCTCATAACCTCTGCAATTGGGATATTCCTCTCTGCATGCCATATTGGTTGAACTCCCAAATCACCAACATAATTGTTGAAGTAATAGGAATAATCGCTTGTAAGAAATTTGCTTAACCTTTTAATTAGAAATGTTGAATCGACTTCAATTGAATAGGTCGTATCCTCATCTGATGAAATCCTATATCCCCATTTTGCATATTCTGCAATAAAGGATGAAATATTTGCTTTTAATTTAGGAAGAACCCAAATATCATTATGAAAATAACCTCTTATTTCTTTATCAGAAAAAGTCTTATGAAGGGTATTTGTTTTATCCTCACAACTTATTTCATGGTAGTTATACAGTATTTGAAATGCCCAATCTCCAACATAAGGGTCGTCTGCAAACTCTTTCTGGAAAACATCACAAGCCTTAATTATCACATCTCTTTCAGGGAATGGAAGTTCTATTAACTTATTGGTGAACGCTGTAAGCTTTTGATCATCAAGATCAATTAGGTTTTGTGAGAACCCATTAAATGCAAACAAACACATTATTATGCTTAAAAATAATCGCTTCATAGTATGATATTAATTATGACTATAATCTCTTTTTCTCAATCTGCAAATATAGATAAATTATCCTCATTATTCAAATATTTTGTTAAAAAGGAAAAAAGGAGTATTTTTGCAACTCATTGAAAAATTATAAGATGAACATTATCAGAATATCAAAACTATTGGATTTACTATCTTATTTAGGTATAGTTGTTATCATTGGCTACTATATTTTTCTTAAACCAACGACTGAAATACTTGTTATTTTACTGCTTTTGGTTTGCGTTATCAGAATGATTGGTTCTAATATGAGGGCTAATTACTATGAAAAAAACTATAATAAGATAAAAGAAGATAATGAATTCCTTGAACGAAGAATTGAGGGATTATCGAAAAACGAAGAAATAAATAACTAAACAAAAATAAATTTTATGGCAACAACCTCTGACATTAAAAACGGCTTATGTATTGTGATGAATGGAGATCTACTGTCGGTAGTGGAGTTCTTACACGTTAAACCTGGTAAGGGGAATACATTTGTTCGTACTAAAATGAAAAGCTACAAAACTGGTAGGACTTTAGAACACTCATTTTTAGCTGGAACAAAGATTGAAACAGCAAGAATTGAACGCCGTCCATACACTTTCTTATATAAGGATGATAGCGGTTACAATTTCATGCATACTGAAGACTTTGAACAAATATCTATTCAAGAAGATGTAATAAACGCTCCTCAATTTCTTAAAGAAGGTCAAAATGTGGAAATGATTGTTCACGCTGACACCGAAACACCTCTAAACTGTGAATTGCCAGCTTTTGTGGAAATGGAGATAACCTATACTGAACCTGGAATGAAAGGAAACACTGCAACAAACGCAATGAAAGATGCAACAGTTGAAACAGGTGCTAATGTTCGTGTTCCTCTATTTATTGAAACAGGTGAGAGAATTAAAGTTGACACCAGAACTTCTGAGTATTCTGAAAGAGTAAAATAAATATAATGTATTTAGATTACTGAAAAAAAATAGAATTGTAGCAGCTCAAGAGATTAGGTTGCTACTTTTTTTATTAACTAATTTATTAATCAACAAAACAAGAAAAATGGAAAAACAAACATTCCAGAAAAACAAAGCCTACCGTTTTACTCGGTTCGCAAGAAAATCTTATAGCATATATAATAGTATGCATAAGGTAGTATCGATTGGGGTCTTGACCGTAGGGGCTCTAACATTTGCAAATGCAACAGATGCACAGGCACAAAAAACAGACTCAGTAAAAATCAATCAAATTGCAGAAAGAGAGCTTGATGAAGTCGTTATTAGCTCCTCTTCAACAGATCAGCCTATCAATCAAATTGCTAAGCTAGTAACAATAATTTCAAGAGAAGAGATTCAGCGGCTTTCTCCCCAAAGCATAGAAGAAATCCTAAACTACGTTGCCTCCGTAGATATTCAAACAAGAGGTAGTCACGGAGTACAATCCGACATTTCAATTAGAGGTGGTTCTTTCGACCAAAATGCAATACTCCTAAACGGCATAAACATCTCTAACCCCCAGACAGGTCATTATAGCTTTGACATCCCAATCAACCTTTCCGACATAGAAAAAATCGAAATCATTCACGGCCCCTCAGCAATTCTTTATGGTTCATCAGCCTTTAGTGGTGGAATAAACATTATCACTAAAAAAGGACTTGATAAATCTCTTAATGCCAAATTTGAAGCAGGAGGGCATAAACTACGGAACTATGAATTAGGAGGGAGCTATAAGATAAAGAATTTAGAAAACTATATATCAATGGGCTATAAATCCTCCGATGGATATATTAGCAATACTGATTATAAGATTTTCAATATATTATACCAATCAAGGTTAAATATCAATAAAGATAAGATAGACCTACAATTTGGATATAATAAGAAAGCATACGGAGCAAATTCATTCTACTCCGCAAAGTTTCCCAACCAATTTGATAACACTAATTCAATCATTGCTTCCATAAAAGGAGAGTTTGGGCAAAGGCTAAAATTTATCCCATCTCTTTATTGGAATAGACATAATGATGTCTTTGAATTAATTAAGAATAGTGGTTCTGCTAATTATCATAGAGCTGATGTTTTTGGAGGAAATCTAAACGGCATCTATGAATCAAAGATTGGTACTACTAATATTGGTATGGAAATTAGAAATGAAGGTATATTAAGTAGTGTTTTGGGAACCCCTATGGACAACCCATTTGATAAATTCACCAAAACAGATAATAGAACAAACTTAAGTTATATGCTACAACATAGCATTCAATACAAGAAGTTTACATTATCATTAGGAGTTTTAGGCTTTCTTAATACATCAATAGAAAACAAATTCAAACTCTATCCATCCGTTAATCTAAACTATGAAATAATTGATAATTTAGATATATACTCATCATTTTCACAGTCTTCAAGACTACCAACCTTCACCGACCTATACTATACAACCTCAACCCATATTGGCAATGCTAACCTAAAACAAGAGGAATCACAAAGCATAGAAATTGGTCTAAGGCAGAAAAACAAATATGCAGTTTCATATATTTCAGCTTTCTATATGAATGGAAAGAATATGATAGATTGGGTTAAGATAAACCCTGACGACAAGTGGGAATCAAAAAACATTACAAAGCTCGATAAAGTAGGCGTTGAAATGGGTACAAAAGTATTTATTAACAACCTATTCCCTATCATAAAATACAAGACAGTATTTGAAGCCAACTACACAAGGATGAACCAAGATGTTGTGAAGAATGAATATATCTCAAACTATATCCTAAACTATTTAAGAGATAAACTAACACTACGACTTACACTACCAATATATAAAGACAAACTAACCACAACCCTATCCTACCGTTATCAAAAGAGAATGGGTGAATACTTAGAATATATAGACAATGCACCAACTCAAAAAACAAACTACCCAGCCTTTGCAATCCTCGACCTAAACCTCAACTATAATTACAGAAGCCTAAACATCTATCTAAACATAAACAATATCCTAAACACCCCTAACTTCGATTTAGGCAATATCCCTCAACCAGGTTTATGGGCAATTATGGGTGCAAGTATTAGTTTATAAGAATATATAATCTCAATTTGAATACCGCTAAAAAACCAATCCACTCTTTAAATAAGTTTATTATGAGAAAAAAATCAAACTCTAAAATAATCAGTTTTTCACGGTAATCAATTGTTAAATATACTAAAAGTAATACGGCATAATACATGGTATATTATGCCGTATTACTATTATAAATGTACTTTAAAGCCTCATGTGCTAATTTTTTACCTGATTTTCTGATTTGTCTTGAAATCGTATAATGTTAATTTTCTTAACTTATAATACAATTCCCATTTCATTTTAAGCAATTCTACATAGTCTAATTTTGAATTATCTTTATCTGTTTGAGCATTAGAATAATCTAAAAATCCTATTTTCCCATTTTCATAACGTATTTTAGATAACTCATAACGTTTCTCTGATAATTCTCTTGTCTTTTTAACTACAAGAATATTTTCTGATAAAATATTTATTTGATTTACCACATCTATTATCTCTCTATTGTTCCCTAATTTTTCTTGTTCAGAGTTAAGAATCACATTTGAAATATTTAATTCTGCTTGTTTTACTTTAGACCTACTGATACCAAAATCAAATATTGGGACAGTAAAGCTAAGTGTTAGGACTTCTTGATTTAATGGTGCTTTGAAGGTTTCTTTAAACTTTTCATCATTTTTTGATAATCCAAGAGTTGCATATAAATCAACACTAATTCTATTCTCCGACTTCACTCTTGATAAATTGCTTTGAGCTTCTAATATTTTTCTTTTATGACTTAGCTCAATACTACTATTCTCATAAGTTTCTCTAATTGCTTTCTCAATATCAATAATACCTATTTCAAATAAAGTTGGTTCAAATGCAATTATTTTATCATTGGTTAATTGTAGAAAATCACATATAGCTTTCTCGTTATTATTAATTGTATTTTGCAATTGACGAATTTGAAGCTCTGAATTCAATAGATTAACTTCAAGCTGCAAAACCTCATCTTCTGTACATTTTCCAACAGAATATTTCTCCCTAATAATATTTAATAGAGTATCAATATTTAATTTATTGTAAGATTGAATGTTTAATTTAGTTTGAGATTCTAAGAGATTAAAATAAAGTTCAATTGTTTTTTTAGTTACCTCCTCCATATTTTCAACATAGATTTGGTTCGCCTCACTATATTGTAGCGGTTCTATCTTTTTGTTCCATTTATATGAATTATAACCAAATATTGAATAACGAAAACCCATATTGATAATATTAGATAAATAAGAAGTACTAACACTGTCATTATATAAATCTAAACGCTGCAATCCTGAAGAAACAACGAAGTCACTACCAAGAAAAGGGATAGGTTGTGTTACTGATAATGTACCACTATAAGCTCCTGCTGCTTGTGATACGAATGCCTCATCTCCATTGGGTAATGTTATTTTCGAAATAGATCTATTGAAAGCGGGTAAATTTCCCGACAAACTCAATGATGGCAAATATGATTTCTTGTAAATATTATATTGATAGGTAGATTGCAATAATTTATTTTGGGATTCTTGTGCTTCAAATGAATTCTTTTTAGCTATCTCAATACAATCCTCCAAACTAATTTCTCTTTGTGCATAAACATTAATATGTAATAACAATAAAAGAAAAGCAATAAACAAACATCTAGTTATGTGTTTCATTTCTCGATATTTTGTTTTTAAATATTGCTTTTAATGGATTAGTGAATTTGTCTAATAATCGTAAATCATCAGTAATTATTTCTGCACTACCTTGCATTTCTTGACTAAAAGCTAATTCTTTTCCATAAGTTGTTTTTAATTTTTCAGGAAAAGCAACCTCTAATAAATACACTCTTTCTTCTTTAACAACGATAGGAACTAATGATATGTTTTTAATCTTGACTTGCACAATACCATATTCCATATAAGGGAAATTAGCAAATTTTATATTAACCGTTTGACCTGTTTTAACTTTTCCAGCACCTTGTTGAGCAAGATATATCTTTCCTATTATCTTTGTTTCTTGTTCTGGAACAATAGTAATAAGAACATCTCCAGAAGAAATATTTTGATTTTTCTGCCAATAGTTTGTTAAAGTAGCTATTCCATCACAAGGACTAACTAATAAATAAGATTGTTCCCAATTTAGGACTTGTGTTTGCAACATATCATAAGAAGATACCAGTGCTATTTGAAGTTCTTTTAGCTGTTCAGAAAGTTGTTTTCTTAAATCCAATACTAATTGCTCCGACTGTAAGAGGTTAATCTTTAAATTATCAATATTTAGTAATGAGTTCTCGTAAGACTGTTCATCTTGTAGATATTTACTTTTAGCATTTTCAAATTCAGACCTAGAAAGAGATTTTTGAGCATATAGAGTGGAATCCATCTTAAATAGTTGTTTCGCACTTAAAAGTTGAGCTTGTGAATACCTTAATTGTTCAGTTGTTTTTTGTAATATCTTACGCTGTGAATTAATTTGCTTTTCTGTTGAAATAATCTTTTTATTATAATAATCCGTTTGAGCAAATTGATTATAATCTTCAAGTGCTTTCACAAATGCTAAATAAGTTGACTGAACCTCTCCTAATTGCAAATTATCTGCAATATGATTGAATGAAGAAAGATCAGAAATATTAAAATTTGAAATAGAGCTTTTTAGTATAGAAATATCCTTATAAGAAGCCGTATTAGTAATCAATGCCAATACATCCCCCTTTATTACCTTTTCTTTCTCTTTAACAAATAAAGTATCTATACTTCCCGAACTGCGTGCAATAACTCCTACTGGTAAATTTTCTGTTGTAACAACAATAGTAGCATTAAGCACATCAGGATACTTAAAGAAATAACTCCCAACAAATATAAATACAATAACAATAAAAACTACACTTATTCCATAGCTAATCATCCAGCGAGGAGGTCTGCCAAGAATTTCTTGAACCTCTTGACTTCTAAGCTCTATCTTATCTGGTGTACTAAATCTTGTTTCTTTATCTTCATTCATAAAAATCAATTTTAGTTTCCAAGTTCAAGTTGGTTCTTAACTAAACTATAATATTCTCCTCTAAGTTCTGTTAGCTCTCTATGAGTTCCTTTTTCTGTTATCTTTCCATTATTCAAAACAACTATTTGGTCAGCATTTTTAACAGTGCTTAACCTATGAGCAACAATAACACTAGTCTTACCTTTATAAAACTCTTCTAAGTTCTCCATAATAACTTTTTCATTATTTGCATCCAATGCATTTGTAGCCTCATCGAAGAAAAGATAATCAGGATTTTTATAAACAGCTCTTGCAATAAGAATTCTTTGTCTTTGCCCTTGACTTATTCCCTTACCCTCTTGACCTATCTTTGTATTAAATCCCAATGGCATACTCTCAATCATTTCTTTTATATTAGCAACCTTAACAGCATGCAAAAGCTGGTTTCTGTCAATATTATCCACCCCAACAGCTATATTATTTGCAATACTATCAGAAAATATAAAACCATCTTGCATAACAGCTCCACATTTTTCTCTCCAAACTCTATTACTTATATTTTCTAAATCTATTCCCCCAACAGTTATTTCTCCTTTTGCTATAGGATAAAATCCCATTAATAACTTCACTAATGTTGTTTTCCCACTTCCACTCATACCAACAATAGCGGTAACCTTTCCTTGTGGGATTTCTAAATCAAGATCAGATAAAACAGCTTCCCCCAATGGGTCATAATGGAAACTAAGATTTTTAACATTAAGTGTTTTGTTCTCTGTTAATATAGTTATTTTCTCATCATTAGGATTTTCTTCATCATCCCTATTATGTATTTCACCCAAACGCTCCATACTTATCTTAGCATCTTGTGCCGATTGAATAAAACCAATAACTTGACTAATTGGTCCATTTAACTGCCCAACAATATATTGTGCAGCCATCATCATACCAAGTGTCATATCTCCCTCAATAACAGCTTTTGCAGCAAAGAAAGAAATAAGTATGTTTTTTGTCTCATTAATAAAAAATGCTCCTGTTTGCTGATATTGTGTTAATGCTAAACCTTTGATTCTAACTTTAAACAATCTTGCTTGAATATTCTCCCACTCCCAACGTTTTTGTTTCTCACAGTTATTAAGCTTAATCTCTTGCATCCCTGTTATCATTTGAAAAAGATTACTTTGTTCTGCCGATGATTGATCAAAACGCTTATAATCTAATTCTTTTCTCTTTTTCAAGAAGATTACAATCCAAAGTACATACAAGGTACTTGCAATAAGAAAAACAATCAGAAGTTTAATATTATAGAATGCTAACACAATTGAGAAAACAACAAAGTTTAGCATTGAAAATAGAGTATTTAAGGTTGAAGAAGTAAGAAAACTTTCAATCCTTGAATGGTCGCCTATCCTTTGCATAATATCCCCAATCATCTTTGTATCAAAGAAACTAATTGGTAGCTTCATCAACTTAATCAAAAAATCAGAGATAATTGAGATATTTATTCGAGTGCTAATATGCAAGAGTATCCAACTCCTTATAAACTCAACAGCTGTTTGTGCAACATATAAAGTTAATTGTGCAATAAGAATTAAGGTTACAAAACTTAGGTTGTTATTTGCAATACCATTATCAACAATACTCTGTGTAAGGAAAGGGAATATTAGTTGTAGCATAGTACCTAACCACATACCAAGGAAAAGTTGCAAGATAAGTTTTTTATAAGGTCTTAAGTATTGCAAGATAAAACGAAACTTCATCTTATCTTTCTTCTCATCATCTATTGAATAGAAATCAGGAGTAGTTTCAAGCAATAAAGCAATACCCTCATCTGAACCATTAGACTTTGTACTCAACCAAAATTTCAAAAACTCCTCAACACTAAATTTTATCAACCCATTTCCAGGATCTGCAACATAAACAAATCCCTTTGGTGTTCTTTTATCCCAATCAAACCTATCATCCTCCAACTGCTTTTTGTCTCTCTTAGATATTTTTATATCATAAACAACAACAAAATGATTTTGACTCCAATGAACAATACAAGGCAAAGGAGCCGCACAAAGCGTTTTAAAACTAGCTCTAACACCTAAAGTCTTAAAACCAATACTCTCCGCTGCTTCACTTAATCCCAATAAACTTGCTCCCTCACGAGTAATATAACTCCTTTGACGAAGAGTATCCAAAGAATAATTCTTCCCATAAAATTTAGCAACCATGCGTAAGCAAGTCGCCCCACAATCCATTGTGTCATATTGCTTATAAAAAGGGAATTTTTTCATATTCTCTATTCTCCCCAAATTTGTTTATTGAACTCTTCTATTTTTCCTCTATCTGGAACAAATCCTTTTTCTTTTGTATATGTACCACATTCTTCAACTGGGACAAACCCTTCCATTCCATTCCACTTGCAAATGTATGGATTGTATGGACATTTTGCAGGTTGTGAATAAATATTCTCAGAGTCTTTTAGAAATGCTCGGCAATCACTGCACATATACCTAAACTCACAATCTTTACAAACATCTACATTATCTTTATTGATATTCCATAAGCTCTTAAAATCCTCTCTATTTATTATTTTTGCAATTGTGGTGTCTTTAATATTGCCATAACTCTTGTTCATTGAAGGACAATTTTTAATATTACCGTTTCCATCAATACAAACCTTACGATTTAAACAAGTATTATGGTTCTGAGCTTCTGTAAAAAATAGCAAGTTAGTTTGTAAATATAAAGGGTGGATGCAACCACAATCATTATAATTTAAATCATCTTCTACAAAATATACATGTTTATATCCAAATTCATCAATATTGACTTTTTCAGATTTATTTGCTTGATAAAATATTATTTTAAATATCCTTTTTTCTGAGATAAAAAAACGTCTTAATACCTCTAAATTATCTAATATTTTATTATATTTAATAATAAGTTCTATTGAAGAGACTCTACTACTTTCAAAATAAGACAATACATTATATACATCTTGTGTCGTCATTAAAGTTTCAAAATAAATTTGAATATTTTCACAACATAAATATTCTAGCTGTTTTATAATTTCAGATAAATTATTATCGTGTGTGGTTATCACTATTATAGCATTTGATATTCTTGCAGGATAATAAAATTTAAGTTCCAATTCTTTGTATGTCAAAGATTGTTCTGATAAACAAATTAAATCTTTCTCTTTTAAGAAACTTATATATTCATCTATAACATCTTTATCATATTTTCCTGAATTTATAACCTCATTAATTGTTTTACCATTTATATCTGATAATAAATCAACAAGTATGTTTGGGATAAAATAATATTTAGATTTGAATAAATCTTGCACAATACTTCTTGAATATCCTGATACAGTAAGACAAGATGGATATTTGTATACTTTTTCCATATACTAAAAGCTAATATATGATATTTTCTTA
Organism: Bacteroidales bacterium; assembly: GCA_041673165.1. GTDB lineage: Bacteria > Bacteroidota > Bacteroidia > Bacteroidales > P3 > UBA10566. The sequence goes on along the minus strand of JBAYYI010000002.1, from coordinate 10,063 downwards.
TAGAATTTTTGACAATTATATTTATTCGTCTGATATAAAGATGACTTGACGCTTGTATCTAAAATCTTTAATTTATTAACCTTTTCAAGCGAAGCATAAAAACAAGGCGTTTTTATATTAATTCTATCTTTTATATTCATAATATTTTTTTATTAAATGTTCTGCTATTAATTTGTCTGGATAGATATTGCATTTATTAAAAATATCATATTGTCCAGAAGGATTTACTTCTAAAAATATATAATCGCCTTTTCTATTCAATATAAAATCTAATGAACCTGTTTGTAAATTCATTCTATCCATAAATTTAACTATTAAGTCTTCTAATTCATTCGGTAAATTATACAATTCATTTCTATTTGCATTACTATGATCATATTGCCTATAATCAACTTCTGTTTGCTTATTATTTTGTGACAATATTGCTATTGTATAACATTTCCCATCTAAATAAAAAACTCTAAGTTCGAGTTCTTTTTCTATTTCCTCTTGGAATAAACTAATAAAAAAATCATTTGCTAATAACTCTTTTTTTAACCTACTTGTATAAGATGAGTAAATTTCTCCTTTTATATTATAACGAATACCACTTCTCAATGATTTTGTAATTAAATTACTAAATTCTTGAACATTATTTTTATTTGTAGATATAATTGTATTTGGAGTATTAAATCCCAATTGTTTAGCAATGTAAAGTTGCTCCAATTTATTAGGATAATTATATTTTGGTTTATTTAGCCAATATGAATTAGAACGCTCTATTTGAAAGTATAAAAATTCGATGATTGTATCAAATTCCTCCTTAAGATTCTTCACTATATTATTTTTATTCTCTGTCAACATATTAGCATCAATAATAGTATCATCAATAATCAAATCAGAGAGTTTCCTTGTCCATACAACACATATATCATTTGTATAGAAACTTAATGAATTATTTATTTGCATATAAGAAGATATTCCTATTTGATTTAAATTTTCAATATCCAAAATATCAAATCTAATTACCTCTATAGAATTATCTATGTAATTCATCCATCTAATTACTTTTGTTGTAGAATAATCATTATCATTAGATAAAATTAATATTTTATTCATTAAATCTTCTTTTACTTGTAATATTCTTCGGGAATAAATGCATTGGAATGACGTTTTACATACTCTTCAACAGTTTCTTTAAATCCCATTTCTTTTCTTCGTTTATTTACGTTTTTAAAGTCTTTGACTGGATAAAGTATATATTTATTAGGATATTTCTTATGATCGGTTCTCATAATAATTTGAGTGCCGTATATTTGATCATTTCCTTTAAATATTAACAATCTATCTGTAAGCATTGCATAATCAATAGAATCATAATCTCCTTTTTTCCAAGCTTTTTTTACCTTCGGATAATATTTTTCAATTACTTCTAATTCTGTATGCTGAAGAATAAAAAAGAATTGATCTGACGCAAAACTTCCAACCATAGATATTGTTGGTATTCCATATTTCTCTATAATATCAATACACGTCCTTTGCATTAAAAAATTATTTGTATCTTCTTTTATCTGATCTGTAGTATCGTACTGATCTAATATATGCAATATCATTCTATATTTTTGATCTTCTATTCCTAAATAGAATAATTGTATTGCTAAATTTGTATCCTTAACTACTCCAATATCTTTCACAAATCCATTTTCTATATTTTTCTTGACTTTATTCCATCTATCAACATAAAATCTTAATGTATCAAAGTTTTTATCAACCAAAATAGCTCTATCATCTTCAGAATTAATTATGTATTTATTCAAATAATAATATGCAGAATCAATATTATTGATTTTAGAATAACAAGCAGCTATTCTATATATTCCTAAATTAGTTTTATATAGGCTACTATTTGTATCATTAATGATATTCTGATTATAAACTATGGATTCTTTATATTTATTAGACAAAAATAAACTATCAAATCTTGGAATAAAAATACGAGTACCTCTATTAGATCTATGGTAAATTTTGTCAATAGTCTTTTTTGATAATATATTTTGTGCAAAACATAAATTATTTAACAGTAGAATTGCTAATAGTATAAATAGTTTTTTCATTTATTTGATATTATAAGCGATTCAATTAATAATTGAACCGCTTATGTTAAGATTATTTATTATTTATCATCGCCTGTGTAACCACGTCCTGTAAATGTAGAATTTCCTTTCTCATCTACTTCATATACATCCCAAACTTTTTCTGTAACATAACAATCCCATAATTCATCAGGATAGCCTGGAGGGCATTCAACCTTAATCTTATCAGTTCGTACATATTTCCAAACTTCTTTACCTCCAATAATTTGATTCATTTCATCTCTGTTAATTGGAGCAAATATTTTATCGTTTAAATTTTTCTTTTCCATATCAATTAAATTTTTAAATGGAATTTCCTACTCTATTAGCTTTTCGGATACCGCTTTGTTTGCTATTTTGGGGATTTTCGGAAGGATAAGCAGACTGCTCCTACGTACGAATTTAGAATACTATCGTATTGTAGATTGTAGGTTTTGTTGTATCTTTGCGCGTCCTTCTTGTTTTGGTTAATAAATAATGTTCGTCGTGGTTCTGCATTTATGCCTGCAAGAAGGGCTTTTTCTTTTGGTTAGCTAGACCTAAGAAGACCACAAAGTAAAATAAAAAAAAACTAATAAACAAATATTTCCTTACTTATTTTTTACATAATGTTTATTAATTACGGCATTATTATTTATTTCCTAAGGACATGATTTATAGTATCTTTAGGCTTAATGGACATTATTAATGGTTTTACCCTTAGTTTTACCTTATGGTTACTATATTTGCATCAAATGAAAGGTTATGAATAGGGAAAGTGCGTTAACTATGGAAAAGGATTTATCTGTAAATATGGATTTACAAAAGAAATTCAACAATACAAATATGTTCTTTGTAAAAAGCAATTTTTAGTTGGTTTTTGTTTAATCAGATTCTGCAAAAGAATAAATAAATATCCAAGAAATTCTTTCTTCGATTCATTCGACCTTTGACTTTTGACTTTTGACCTTTGACCTTTGACCTTAAACTAGAAAGTATAACTTAAAGCAACGCTAAGCTCAGTATAAATTATTATATCATATAAATCTAAATCAAATCCAAATGCAAAATGTGGGGTTACTTTATATGAATATGAGAATGCGACTAAAAAATTATTCAAACTTTCTTTTTCATAAGAAGCAGGCAATTCATTTCCATTTATATCATAATTTACGTACTTCTCTACGTGTCTTACTAAAGTGTAACCAAGACCAAATTTAAAAGAATGATTAGAGTTTTTATTTAATAAATTATAAGAAAACAATGCAGTATAAGCATTTTGACGCAAGTATAATTGATAGCTATTCGTCTCATTTGTTAAATTCCTAAACTTCAGCTTTAAAAACGCCTTATTATTATAGCCCAATTCGTAAGAGGGAATAAGGTTGAGCAAACTATACGCACCATTAATTGAAGGATAGCCTCCCTTATTTTCAAGATTAAACTTAGAAATAAAACCAATGTTTTCAATTAAGGTATGAGTAAATTTATGTTTCTTTTCCTCTTGAGAAAAGCCACTAAAAGTAATGCTTAAGAATAATAAGATAAGAAAAGTCTTTTTCATAAGTAATTGTTTCTAAAGGCTAGTACAGCCTTGTGTTCATTACGCAAAGATATTAAAAGAAATGTAATAACAAAATAAAACTAAGTAATAAACTCATAGAATCAAGTATTAATTTACCCATTCAAAGGAATAAAAAGAATAACCTGCCACCTTACTATAAGTAACCTGCCACCTTACTCGAGTAACCTGCCACCTTACTATGAGTAACCTGCCACCTTACTTATTTATAACAAAGGTTCAGTAAATTATTCCTTTGATTCAGTAAATTCTTTCTTTGATCCATTCGACCCTCAGGCTTTTGACCTTAGACATTCGACCTTAGACCGTTTCCTAGAAAACATTATATCTTCTAATAAACCAGTTCTTCACCACTTGTGTAAGTAGTGCGTATGCGGTTAGAATAACTATTAGGAATGGGAAATAAAGGATAGGTAGTGGTTCCATTCCAAACATTGAAGCTATTGGGGTGAATGGTATGATTATTCCAATTGCCATAATTAGTGAGGTTAGAGCTACTACTGGTGCTGTTGCCCAGCTTTGGATAAATGGAACTTTTCTTGTTCTTATTAGATGAACAATTAAGGTTTGAGAAAGTAGTCCCTCAACAAACCATCCTGTTTGGAATAGGGCTTGGTGTTCGGGTGAGTTGGCTTTGAAGAAGAAAAACATAAGGGCAAAGGTTAGGTAGTCGAATATTGAACTAATTGGCCCTATGAAAAGAATAAATTTTGAGAGTGAGGATGTGTCCCATTGTTGGGGTTTATTGATATATTCATCATCTACCCTATCCCACGGTATTGAGATTTGGGAAACATCGTAGAGAAGGTTTTGGAGAAGTAGTTGGGCTGGTAGCATTGGGAGGAATGGGAGAAATGCACTTGCTCCTAACATTGAAAACATATTCCCAAAATTGCTACTTGTTGTCATCTTAATATATTTCAAGATATTGCCAAATGTTCTTCTGCCAAGCACTACTCCTTTTATTAGAACAAGTAAATCGTTTTCAAGAAGTATTATATCGGAACTTTCTTTTGCAATATCGACTGCTGTATCAACTGATATTCCTACATCAGCATCTTTTAAAGCTCCTGCATCATTTATTCCATCACCAAGGAAGCCAACAGTATGTCCTTTTTCTTGTAGAATTTTTACTATCCTGCTTTTTTGGAAAGGATTAAGCTTTGCAAATATGCTTATATCATCAATATCTCGTGTTAGGTCTTCATCAGATATGTCGTCAAGCTCAGTTCCTAAGACTATTTTATTAATAGGTATTCCTACGTCCTTGCAGATTTTCTTTGTTACTATTTCATTATCTCCTGTCAAAACCTTCACATCCACTCCTAAATCATGTAGCTTTGCAATGGCGTGATTGGCGGATGGCTTTGCTGGGTCTAAGAAACCAATTAATCCTACAACTACCAAATCACTCTCATCATTAACTCCATAGTCAAGTGGTCGAGGATTAAATTCTCTAACGGCAAGCAGCAAAACCCTTATGCCATCTTCATTCATTTTATTAGCTTCTCTTAAAATCAAATCCCTTGTTTTTGTGTCTAAAGGGATAATCTCATCGGTAAAGATTTGTAATTTCTCATCTTCTGCTGGGTCGAAGGCATAGGAGCATATATCAAGCATTTCCTCAACTGCTCCCTTACAAATTAATAGGTGCTGACCATCGTCTTTCTCTAAAATAACCGAAAGTCTCCTACGGTTGAAGTCGAAAGGTATTTCATCTAATTTCTCAAAATCTTCTATCTTCAATTCTTCATATAGCTCAGCATGTTTAAGGATTGCATTATCCATAAGACTTTCGACTCCTGTTTGGTAGAAGCTGTTTAGGTATGCCCAGCTCAAAACCTCATCATCTTCAAAACCCATTATATTTACATACTTTTCCAAAACAATATTATCTAATGTAAGGGTTCCTGTTTTGTCGGTGCAAAGGACGTCCATAGCTCCTATGTTCTGAATTGCATTAAGTCTTTTGACAATAACCTTATACTTACTCATATTGACAGAACCTTTTGCAAGGTTGGTAGTAACAATCATTGGAAGCATCTCAGGAGTTAGCCCAACAGCTACTGCAATTGCAAATAATAGAGCTTCAAGCCAATCCCCTTTCATTACTCCATTAATTAGAAATACAAGAGGAACCATAACAAGCATATAGCGAATTAGTAGCCAGCTAACTTTATTTATTCCTTTGTCGAAACTTGTTTCTGCTCTCTTTTCTGTAACGGATTTACTTATGGCTCCAAAATAGGTATTTGAACCTGTGTTTATGGCAACAATAATTGCAGAACCACTCAATACATTAGTTCCCATTAGACAGATATTCTCTAATTCATGGAGTGGTTTATTGCTTATGTTATTAATTACGTTAGAGGTTTTCTCAACAGGAAGGGACTCACCTGTTAGCATAGTTTGATTGACAAACAAGTCTTTGGACTGAATTATCCTGGCATCAACCGGTATCATATCTCCTGCCGAAATGCGAATTATATCGCCTGGAGCTATCTCTTCAAAATCAATTTCATGAGCTCCAACTTCTTTTCTAACAACAGTTGCAGTTGTAGTTACCATCTTATTGAGTTTCTCTGCAGCGAGATTACTTTTGAACTCTTGAATAAAACGAAGGAAAACACTTATGAAAACCATAGCTGATATTACCATAACAGTCTTATAGTCTTCATTTCCTGGACTTGCTATTAGTACATCGATAATAAATGAAATGATTGCAATTATAACTAAGATGCCAATAAAAGGGTTGATAAAAGCTGAAACAAGTTGCTTAACCCATGAAGGAGCCTGTTCTCGTTGAATACGGTTTAAACCAAATTCTTTTGTTTTCTTCTCAACACTTTCTTCATCAAGACCTGTAATTGAAGTTGAGTAACTTTTGAATAACTCTTCTGTTGTAAGAGTTGCGCTTTTTCTAATTTTATCAGCAGCTGCTTGAGATAAACCTGCTGTTTGAAAAATCTTTTTTGGGAATAGACTTTTTAAAACTTTAACCATAACTTATACCTACTATTATTTAATCAATAGAGGTATAACAAGACAACCTACCTATTGATTAGGGTTTTTCAATAAACGAACAATACCGGGACCAGGGTCGTCTTTCATTTTTGTTTTTGTTTTTTAATTTAATCTGCAAAGATAGGCATTCTTTATTGGATGCCAAAACACGAACATTTGCTACGTTATCCCATATCAATTGTTAAATTACTCTCTTTATTCATAAGTAAATAATGTTAATAAATCAAAATTCTCGTTTTGATTTCCTCTGGAAAAATCTTTCCCAAAGACAATTCTAAAAACTGACAATATTAATCAAATCATTCATTTATAGGAGAGACAAAAACTTCCTAAACACAATATAGGTATTCCCTATGTATGTATACATAAGAACTATAATTATAAAGGGTATTTTTGGATAGAAAAGAATACATCTTTGTTTTCTTAAAATATTATAAATCTTTTGAATAGGTTCATACTAAATGAATATTATTCGAACTATTAATCAATACTATCGTATAATACATTTATGAGAGACAAAAGTTGTTTTCTTTATTAAATGGAGATATATCCAATGAAATTACTTACAAGTCTATTTTGTTTTATTATACTTTTATTTCTGTCGCCTGAATTAATTGCTCAGGGGGAGGGAGATAATATTGAGTTTAATATGAACATGAAAAGCTCTAATGATACTAATATAAACGATTCTTTTTGCACCGAATGTGCCTTTATTGGAATCAAAACTAATCTTCTCTACTATGCAGTCTTAGCTCCGAATATTGAAGTAGAAGTTCTTCTTAATAAGTTTTCCTTGAATTTTGAATACCAATTCCCTTGGTATGTTAACTCTGATAAAAGATTTGCCTATCAATTTTTACATTTTGGTTTTGAGGGTAGATATTGGATTAAGAGACAAAAAATAAAACAAAAACCAATGCCATACACTGGTGGTTTTATAGGCATATATTCTGGTTTAGGACTTTTCGATTTGCAAAATTCTGACGAAGGTACTCAGGGCGATATTAACATTTTGGTGGGAATTAGTGGTGGATATACAATATATTTAAATAGAAGTTTTAATTTAGAATTTAGTTTGGGCTTAGGTTATTTGAACTCAAACAACAAAAATTATAGTGTTTATGAAGATCTATTATTAAGAAAGAGCAAAAGTAAGTTTACCTATTATGGGCCAACTAAGGCAAAGGTTTCCTTAGTCTGGTTTATAAATAATAAGTATTTTAGATGAGAATAAAATTAAACAATATATTTTTCATCATAAGCATTATTATTGCACAGATATTAATGGTGGGATGTGAACGTAGGGACTTAGTTGATATTCCAACAAGTAGTTTATATATAAAAACTAATTGGGATGAGGAACAGAAGGTTGAGTCAGAGTTCTTCTATGTGGCAGTATATCCTCAAGATGGAAAGGGTGATATTATTACATCCTTTATAGAAAGTGAGGGAGGTTATGTTATGGTGCCGAGAGGGAAATTTGATGTTCTTATCTACTCTTTTGACTATGAATCGATAATGGTTGGACTAACCAGTAGGTTTTTAACTTCTTATGCTACAACATCACAGGCTAAACCAAATAACTTATTCAAGGCATTTCAGCCTAATAAGAACATACTCAACGAAACTGATAGTTTATTTTATACAGGAACCTATGAAGGAATAAATATTGAGTATGCAGATAATGAGTATATAATTGAAATTAAGCCTAAGAATATAATTTACCATTTCGAAATAAAAGTAAAGATTACTAACCCAGGGAGTATAGCTGAAATACATGGTTTTGTTTCTGGCTTATCTGGTTCTTATTTATTGGGGAAAAAAGAATTAGCTAATGATAGTGTTTCAATTAAAACAAGATTACATTTAGATAAAGAATATATGGTTTTTAGCTTTAACACATTTGGATTGAGCTCTAATAGTGTTAATAATCTGAATGTTGATATTGAATTATTAAATAAAGAAACCAGAAATTTTAGATTCGATATCACAAGTGAACTTAGAAGAATTCCTTATGGAGGAAAGATAAAAATCGATTCAATCATTGATATTCCTTTGGTAACAGGAGGAGGAATGGGAGGAACCGTTATTGGTTGGGGAGAAGAAGAAGGAATTGATATAGTTTTGTAAAGAAAAGATTTTAAAAAATAAAACACATTATTAACCAAAATATAAAATATGGAATTATGAAAAGAAAAAACACAAAGAAAATTCAATTATTTATTAACCAAACAATTTATTAGTCAATTATTAATCAAACAAACATTTAAAAAATGAAAAAATTATTTTTATTATTAGCTATCGCAACCTTAGGATTAGCGAGCTGTACAGATGAACAAGTTTTGGAAGATACTCAAAAAGATGGTATCAGTTTCAGAACAATGGTAGGGAAAAACCCTAACTTTAAAATCATGGAATTAACCAACACTGCATTTACTGACTTTTGGGTTAGTGCATACAGAACAACTGGAGATGTAAACTTAGATACTCTTCAAACTTTAGAGCCTTACATCAATAACTTACTTGTAACAAAACAAGATGCTTTATTGAACACATGGGGTTATGCTGGTGCTTATTACTGGCCACTACTTCAAAAGCTTAACTTCTTTGCTCATAACGCAGGAGTTGCTTCAACAATGCCTACAACAAATATAGTTGGTTATCCTTCTTTTACTTTCACTCAAAATATGACAGCTCAAAAAGACCTTGTTGTTGCAAGTGCAAGAAACTTAGCAAACCTTCCAAATGCAGTTGGTCTTGAGTTTAAACACGCATTATGTCAAGTTAACTTCTCTCTACAAGGAGCTGTTGCTGGACCTGATTTTGTAATTAAAAGCATTGAAATGTTAGGTATCAAAGACAATGGTACATTCAAATTTAAAGATACTTTATATTACAACTGGAAAGACCAATCAGGTGCTGTAACTTACACTTATTTTAATGGAAATACAGTAGCTAAAACTATCACTAATTCTTTAATTAGTTTTGGTAATGGTAGTGGAGTTGCTACTGGAGCAGGTAATTCTGCAATAACAGGACAAGAAGCTCTAATGCTAATTCCTCAAGATGGAGAGAATTTAGTTGTAAAAGTTACTTACGATTTCGTTAATGCTGGAGTTGTTCTTGTTTCTAATGCAACTGCAACAGCAACTTTAACAGGAGAAAGAATGAATGTTGGTAAGAAAGTTCGTTATAATTTAACTATTCCAGTTCCTACAGGTGTTGCTGGTAATAGAATTGAATTTACAGGTACTGTTTCCGACTGGACTCTTGAAGTTCCTGGCGGAGTTACTACCGTATTATAGTTTTATAATAAAACAAAGTCATAAGGGGTTGAATCTCCCCTTATGATTTCTAATTTATAAAG
>JBAYYI010000001.1:0-96509 GCA_041673165.1 Bacteroidales bacterium | reverse complement strand
TGACAAATAAGCACATACTTTTTTCATAGCTTTTAAATTGTGTTATTAATTTATTATAAAAATTCTCGTTTGAATTGTGCAAAAGTATTAAAGATATTTTATTTTACCAATTAAATCGAAATTTATTTTTCTATATCTTTCATAATTTTTGATGCAAGAACCTTGTCAATACGAGCAATATCCATATCAACTATCTCAAAACAAAACATTTCCCAATATATCTTATCTCCTTCTTTAGGTATTTTACCTGTAAGATCTAAAATTAGACCGCTTAAAGTATTATATGATAATTCTTGATACTTGTCCTCTAACTCAAAATAGCTGAGAAAGTCAAAAAAAGGATATTGTCCGTCAACAAGCCAAGAGTTTTCATCTCTTTTCATTAATTTATACTCATTATCGACCTCCCCAATTTGATCTGCTGAGCCAACAAGTGATTCTAAAATATCGTTCATCGTTACCATCCCAATAATAAGTCCAAACTCATCAATTATTAGAGCATAACTAATCTTATTTTGTTTGAAAACCTCCAAAGCATGATAAACACTTGAGCTCTCAGGAAGGAAATGTGGTTCTTCTACTATATCCCTAATTGTTCCTGTTCTTTTGTTGAACATATCTTTAAGATAAACCACCCCAACAATATTATCCAATGTCTTATCTATAACAGGATATATATAATGTATGCTTTCTTCTAACTTCTGTATAATTTCTTTATAACTATCATCAATATCAACCCATTCGAAGTCTGTCCTATGAGTCATTAGGGATGCAATATCTCTATCACCTAAGCTAAATACCCTCTCTACAATACCTTGTTCAACCTCTTGTATCTCTCCATCCTCCATGCTCTCATTAATAATTTGCTTAATCTCATCTTCAGTTATTATAGAGTTTTCATTTTTCTTAATTCCAAAGACTTTTATTAATAAATTAGTGCTAAAAGACAAAAGCAAAACAAAAGGATAGGTTAGTTTTGTCAGGAAATTCATAGGGGTAATTATAAGGCTTGCTATCTTTTCTGGGTTATTCAAACCTATTTTCTTTGGAAGCAATTCGCCTAAAACAAGAGTAATATATGTTACAAGCACAACAACAGCAATATGCGAAATAAAGATTGAATAAGCTCCTAAACCCAAACTATTGGTCAGAAACTCGTCTAAAGGTTTAGAAAGGATTTTACCGGAGTACAAACCAATCACAAGGCTTATCGCGGTAATTGCAATTTGAACAGTTGAAAGAAAATACTCTGGTTTCTCAGCTGTTTTAAGGATTTTCTTTGCATTACTATCTCCCTTTCTGTTTAAAGATTCTAATTTCGATTTACGGGAAGAAATAACGGCAATCTCACTCATTGAGAATAGACCGTTAATAATTATTAGAACTAAAATAATGATTATTTCCACTGCTTACTGTTGAGTAATATTATCTATTATAATTTCTTTTTCAAGTTCTTTTTGACTCTCCTGTTCTTTCTCAGATTGGGTTTTCTTTTCCTTATTATTAGTAGAAAGAATTGAAACAATTAGTATTAAGACACCAAATGTTATTGAAATGTCGGCAATATTAAAAATTGCATTGAAAAATTGAAAAGGCTGTCCTCCAAAAAAAGGTAGCCAAGAAGGGAAGGTTGTGTCAATTAGAGGGAAATAGAACATATCTACCACCCTACCATGAAGGAAAGAGCCATAACCTCCTTGAAAAATTTCTGCATTATTGAAGAAGCTACTATCTGTAAAGATTAAACCATAGAATAGAGAGTCGATGATGTTTCCAACTGCTCCTGCAAAAATCAAAGCCATACTATAAATAATAAGCTTAGATTCTTTTCTTTTTATAAGTTTTCTCAAATAAATAAATATAAGGACAGATGCAAGTATTCTAAATAATGTGAGAAAGAGTTTTCCCCAAACTCCTCCAAAGGACATTCCAAAAGCCATGCCTTCATTTTCAATAAAATGAATTTTACACCAATCTCCAATTAAGGCAATCTCCTGACCAAGACTTAAATTTAACTTAATCCAAATCTTTAGTATTTGATCTACAATAAGAATAGCGAAGATTAGTATAAGAGGTTTTCTCATTTATTTCTTTTCATTTGAGATTCCTTATTCTTGGCATCAACAGTAAGAGTTGCATGAGGAACTAAACGTAATCTTTCTTTAGGAATTAATTCTCCTGAAATGCGGCATATACCGTATGTTTTGCTATCAATCCTAACAAGTGCAGCTTCCAAGTCCTTAATAAACTTTTGTTGTCTTGAAGCCATATTAGAATTTTCTTCTTTCGATTGAACACTACTTCCTTCTTCTAAAACTTTAAAAGATGGCGAAGTATCTCCTAAGTCATTTGCGTTATTTGATGCAGCTTCCAATAGCATATTAAGGTTTTTTCTAGCTTGAGTAAGTTTTTCCTCAATAATCTCCTTAAATTCATTTAATTCTTCATCAGAATATCTTCTTAAAACAGTATTGTCTTGGCTCATGTCAAATAATTTTAAAAATAACAAATAGTTATAATAACTAATTAATGCTGCAAAGATATATATTTATTTTCTAAATAACCATATCAATTAATTTTTAGGTCAGATAAATTTTAAGCTTATTAATTATGAGAGATATAATTAGTCTGTCAGAAATAGTAAACCGTAACAATAATAAAGTCAAGATAATAACAAGAATTGCTAATATATGATATATTATTTGTAATTTTGTCAATTAATTTTTTAATTAAAGTGATGTTTTGTAATAAGTTTAACCACAAGAGTTTTTATTTAAGGGCCTTCGTTTTTAGTTGTTTATTCCTTGTTTTTAGTATCTCATCTTTTTCTCAAGATAGGAAGAAGCTTGAAGATGAAAAGGCTAAGATAGAGAGAGAGATAAATGCTATAAATGCTATTTTGAAAGAAACCAAGAACACAAAGAGGATGTCAGCTTCTGAGCTTTCGATTTTGAAAAAGAAAATTAGCTCAAGACAAAAGCTTATTAATAATATCTCCAAACAGATGAATATTTTGAATGGAGAAATCAAAAATACACAAAAATCTATTAGTGAGCTGAAAAGCGAAATCGAAGTATTGAAAAAGGAATACGCAAAGATGCTTCGTTATGCTCAAAAGAACAGAAAGGCAACCGATAAAATCCTATTTATTTTCTCCTCAAAAGACTATCGTCAAGCTTATCAAAGATATGTATTCTTTCGTCAGTATGGCGATATGCAAAAGAATATGATGCAAAACATAGCTAAGAAATCTGACGAATTGGAGAAAAAGACCAGCGAACTAACCATTAAGAAAACCAACCAAGAAAGTCTCCTTCAACAAGAAGAAAAGAATAAAAAAGTTCTCACAACGGAGCAAGTTGTTAAGCAAAGAAGCATAAACCAACTTAGTAGTAAAGAAAAGCAACTTGCAAAACAAATAAAAGAAAAGCAAGCCAAAAGAGTAAAACTTCAAAGACAGATTGACCAAGCAATTGCTGCAGAGGTTAAAAGACAAACTCAGATAGCTAAGAAGAGCACAAACAAACCTTCAACCCAAGAAGTAGCAAAGGGAGAGAAAAAGCAAGAATATGTTATGAGTGCTACTCCTGAAGAGGTTCAGCTTTCAAATAGTTTTTCTGCAAATAAAGGCAAACTACCTTGGCCATCAGAGCAGGGAGTTGTGACAAGTTCTTTCGGAACACACCCACACCCCGACATTAAAGGAATTATGATTGACAATAACGGAATCGATATCCGTACACCAAAGGGATCTGTAATTAGAGCTGTTTTTGATGGAGTTGTTTCAAAGATTTTCACAGGTCCAAATGGACAACAAATCGTTATAATCCGTCATGGAGAATATCTTACAGTATATACTAATCTTTCAACTCTCAACGTTTCAAATGGCTCAAAAGTCTCAACAAAACAAAAGCTTGGAACAGTATATACAAACAGTGATAATGTTTCTGAATTCAACTTCCAGGTTTGGAAAGGTAATAATAGACAGAATCCATCTTCTTGGATAAGATAATTTAAATTAGTAAATCACAGTTAAAATAAAAGATTTAACAACATATGAGAAAAATAAAAATAATACTCGTAATTGCAATACTTGTAGTTGCAAATAACGTCTTCTCGCAAGCCAAATGGAGCTTTAAGACTAATAAAATTAACGATTCAATAGTTGAATTAGAGCTTAAGGTTAGTCTTGACAAAGGTTGGCATATCTATTCTCAAAACACAAAAGGAACAGAACTTCCTATTGAATTTAGTTTCGAGAAAAGCAATTCCTACAAAAAAATAGGACAAGTTAATGAACCAAGACCTATTTCTAATTACGATAAATACGCAAAAGACACTACACGTCACTTTGAAAACACTGCTAAATTCACTCAAAGGATAAAGGTATTAGATGAAAAGGACTTTAAAGTAAAAGGAGCAGTTAATTTCCAGTTATGCGAAAAAGGTAGCTGTGTTCCACCTGATGATGTAGAGTTTAGCTTTAGCGTTAAAGGGAACCCAAAAGCCTCAGAAATAGTAGAAATTGTTGTTGAACAAGAAACTCAAACAGAAGAAATTGTTGAAACAAAAGCAGAAACCACAACCCTAAGCGTAACCCAAGATGAGGCAAAGAGCAGCAACTCAATGCTAATGGTTTTCCTAATCTCTTTGGGAGCTGGTCTTTTAACCCTACTTACTCCATGTGTTTTCCCAATGGTTCCAATGACCATTAGCTTCTTTATGAAGGGTAACAAAAACAAAAAACAAGGACTTAAAGAAGCTTATTTCTTTGGAGGATCAATAATTTTTATTTTTGCAGTTCTTGGACTACTTCTTACACTTCTATTAGGGAAAGACGCAATGTATCTAATCTCTACCCACTGGATACCAAACGTTGCTTTCTTTGTCATCTTTATGTTATTTGCTTTTTCTTTCTTTGGACTATTTGAAATAACACTTCCAGCATCTTGGATAAACAAATCAGACAAAGGAGCAGACCAAGGTGGATATATGGGAGCCTTTTTCATTGCCCTAACAACAGTTCTTGTTTCTTTCTCCTGCACAGGACCAATTCTTGGAGCAGCACTAATGGGAATAGCATCAAGTTCAACAACCAGCTTTGTATTTTTCGTATCCATGATAGGCTTTGCCCTTGGTTTTGCCCTACCTTTCACCCTGCTTGCAATGTTCCCTCAAGTCCTTTCAAAACTTAAGTCAGGCTCATGGCTCAATACAGTAAAGATAGTATTTGGTTTCTTAGAAGTAGCCCTAGGGCTTAAATTCCTTTCAATGGCAGACCTAAGTGCAGACTGGAGACTATTAGATAGAGAAACATATCTTGTTCTTTGGATAGTAGTATTCACCCTTCTTGGATTCTACCTTCTTGGCAAACTTAAATTTAAAGGAGATGAAGACGTAAAACAAATTAGTGTAGGACGATTATTCCTATCTATTATAACCTTTTCTTTTGCCCTTTACATGGTTCCAGGACTTTGGGGAGCACCACTAAAAGCAATCTCAGGCTATATTCCTCCAATGACAACGCAAGACTTCAACATCGAACGCTCAATAATAGAAAACACCCCAAAAGGAACTTTGCAAGCAACATCTGAAAACGCCCTACCAGCCGATAGAAAATACGCCGAAACACTTCACTACCCAACAGGCTTCGATGGCTTTTTCGATCTTGAAGAAGCAAAAGCCTATGCAAAGAAAGTAGGTAAACCAATATTTGTTGACTTTACAGGCAAGACATGTGCAAATTGTAGAGAAATGGAATACTATGTTTGGGAAGACAAACAAGTAAAAACCATACTAACCCAGGACTATGTAATGGTTGCACTTTACACTGATGCCAACACAATCAAACTTCCAGAATCAGAATGGGTAACCCTTAAGGACGGCAAAGTAGCTAAGACCCTTGGAAAGAAAAACCACAACTATCAAATAGAACAATATAGTGTTAATGCACAACCTCTATATGTATTAATGGATGCAGAGGGAAACCTACTTCAAGAGCCAAAAGGTTATGATAGGAGTGTATCGAACTTTGTTTCATTCTTAGAAAAAGGTAAAGAGAGCTTCAAGAAATAAAGAAAAGAAGCAAAACCTATAAATCTGAAATAGATTAAATCAGCGAGCAATTACCAATAATAATTGCTCGCTTTTTTTATGCCCGAGCCCCAAACCAATCATCCCAAGCCTCAAAAGCAAACAATAAAACTAAGAAAGAAACTTCTAAAACGCCATATAAAACTTCTGAAACGCCGTATAAAAATCATAGCACAAAGAAAGAAATTGCTAAGATGCCCATCTCAGTAGGCTAAGATGCCCATCTTAGCAAAATGAATCAAAGGTTTAATAATTTTATACGGCGTTTCAAGAAAATAAAACAAAGGAATATAAATCTATATCCTTAATATAGAAATGTTAAGAGGGAGAAAATAGAATTTTGATTTTGGTTTATTTACCTCTGCCTTGTATTATGATTATGAAGGTATAGAGGAGTTTTTTAATATCAGTAGCTAAGGATAGTATTTTCTGCTTTTCTTATTAATCTTCTTAGATATACTTCCTTCTTCCTTGTAAAAACTTAATTTTTATGTAACAATATGGTAAAGAATCTTTAACAAGATGGGAATATCTTTGCATTGTTAAAAGAAACATAAAATTAGAATAAATTAATCATCAAAATTACTAAAATCATGAAAAGAATTTCTATTTTACTTAGTTGCTTATTCATTTATATTGCAGGATATGCACAAGAAGAATCCGAATTAAATCCGGTAGAAAAGCTTGAACAAGAATCGCAAATGCAGAATGAAGCAATCAAAAAGTTACAAAAATTAAAAGTTTCGGGTTATCTTCAAACTCAGTTCCAATATGGGGAAAGGGATGCCTCTTTAAAGGTTGGCGCTGCAAACAATAATAATGAATCGTTTAATCGGATAGGAATACGTAGAGGACGTATTAAGTTTGCTTATGAAGAAGGGAATGCATCAGGCGTTTTCCAACTTGATATAACTGAAAAAGGAGTTAGTTTTAAAGATGCTTACTTGAATATAAAAGACCCTTGGCTTAGAACAAATCAACTACGTTTTGGAATCTTTGACCGTCCTTTTGGGTCAGAGATAAGTTATTCATCGTCTAAACGAGAATCAACAGAAAGGTCAACGATATTTCAAACCTTATTTCCTGATGAGCGTGATTTGGGAGGAATGATTATTCTTCAAGCTTCAAAAACGTCTCCTTGGAATTTTCTAAAATTAGAAGCGGGATTATTTTCTGGAAACGGGATTAAACAAGAGACAGATAACAGAAAAGATTTCATAGGACACTTATCTGCGAATAACGATATTGGACAAATAGGAAAATTTGGTATTGGAGTATCCTATTATAATGGGGGAGTTTATCAAGGGACAGAGAATATATATACAATCAAAGATAAAGCCTTTGAGTTAAATAATGATGCTTCTAACAAAGGGAAATTTGCTAAGCGAGAATACTTAGGGTTTGATGGACAGGTAAATATGATGAGTCTTATGGGTATGACACAAGTTAGAGGAGAATATCTGTTGGGAACTCAGCCTGGGAACAATTCTGGAAGTAAAAGTCCTAATGCCTCATCTTTACCAAATACAGATACATATATAAGAAATTTCAGTGGCGGTTATATAATGTTGGTTCAAGATTTTGGAACGCTTCCTCTCTCAGTAGTTCTTAAATATGACTGGTATGACCCTAACACTAGAGTCTCAAAAAATGAAATTGGGCAAAATGGAACAGGGAAAGGTGATATTGCTTATAATACTCTTGGATTTGGATTATTGTGGAGAGCTAGCAATAATATTCGATTACAAGCATATTATGAATTAGTTAGTAACGAAATATCTGATAACACTATTGACGACTATAAAGAAAATATAAAAGATAATGTTTTCACTTTACGCCTTCAATATAGGTTCTAAAACTTAACTGATTTGTAACAAAATCTAAAACACTGCTTAACATTCTTGAATTAGTTTTGCAGAGTCAATAGGAGACAAAATTAATATTCAATTAATAAGAAAAGAAATGAAAAAGATTATTTTAACTTCGTTAGCATTGCTAACAATCACATTAAGTTTAAATGCTCAAAGAATAAAGGGTTCTGATACCGTGCTTCCACTTTCTCAAAAAGAAGCAGAAAGTTATAAAAAAGCTAATCCTAAAAGTACTGTTTCTGTTACAGGTGGAGGAAGTGGTGTAGGCTTATCGGCTCTTCTTGCAGGAACAACTGATATTGCGCAAGCATCGAGGAAAATAAAATTTGATGAAAAACAAAAATTACAAGAAGGAGGCAAAACAGCAAAAGAAGTAATCATTGCTTATGATGCATTAGCAGTAGTGGTGCATCCAAGTAATAAAGTAACAAAACTTACTCGTCAGCAACTGGAAGGGATTTTCACAGGAAAAATAAACAACTGGAAAGAGCTTGGTGGAGAAAACTTGAAGATAGTTCCTTATTCTCGTGAAACCTCATCAGGAACTTATGAATTTTTCAAAGAACATGTTTTAAAGAATAAAAATTATATGAATGGTATTATGAGTATGCCTGCAACAGGAGCAATTGTTCAATCGGTAAGTCAAACAAAAGGAGCAATTGGATATATTGGTCTAGCTTACCTAAACAAAAGTGTTAGAGCAGTTAGTGTATCTTATGATTCAGGGAAAACATATATAGAACCTTCTGTGGCAAATGCAAAAAATAAGACTTATCCAGTTGTACGTCCACTTTACTACTATTATGAATTAAAATCTCAAGCAAAAGTTAAACCGTTTATTGATTACGTGCTTTCAACCGCTGGTCAAAAGATAGTGTCAGAAGTAGGGTTTGTTCCAATAAAGTAACTAACAACAACCTTAATCTATTTTAAAATAGGTGTATGAAAAGAATCAAGCGAATATTAGAGAGAACTATAGAAAGCATATTAACAGTTAGCGGTGCCGTAACAAGCATTGCTATACTGCTTATAGTTATCTTTTTATTCAAAGAAGGATTAGGGTTATTCAAATCTCCTTCCGTAGAAAAGGGTTACTCGCTCTATGTTAATTCTAAAAACACTGTTAACGACCTTGATGTTGAAGATGTCAAGCATATCTTTGATTCAGAAGTTGAAAACTGGAAGGACTTAGGTGGTAGCGACCAAGAAATTAAGATATTCCGCTTTGAAGAAATCTTTAATATCTATTCTGATGAGGAATTAGGGAAAGACTATTCATTACTGCCTGAGAAATTAGGCGAAGTTATTATCGAGAATCCTAATATCATTGCATATCTCCCTCAGCAATATGCTCCAACAGATATACAAGGAGTGAAAGCTCTTCCTTCTAAAGATATTAGCATAGGAGATTTCTTTGGGGGTAGAGAATGGATGCCAACCTCAACACCTTCTCCATTGTTTGGAGTCCTACCACTAATCTTAGGAACACTAATAGTTAGTATTATTGCTATTCTTATTGCATTACCACTGGGCTTGGGGGTGGCGATTTATCTTTCAGAATTAGCAGGAGAGAGAACTCGTAAATTAATGAAACCAACAATAGAGCTCTTGGCAGGTATTCCATCTGTGGTGTATGGTTTCTTTGGATTAGTAGTTCTTGTTCCGATTGTTCAAAAGGTATTTGGATTATCAGTTGGAGAAACAGCATTTACAGGAAGTTTAATATTGGCAATTATGGCTCTTCCAACCATTATTACAGTTGCAGAAGATGCTTTGCGAAATACCCCTCGTGACATGCGTGAAGCTAGTCTTGCATTAGGAGCAACACAATGGCAAACCATTTATAAGGTTGTTATACCCTATTCTGCATCTGGAATATCTGCGGCAGTTGTTTTAGGGATAGGACGTGCAATGGGAGAAACAATGGCAGTACTTATGGTTACAGGAAATGCAGCTGTTATACCTCATTCAGTATTTGAACCAGTACGAACAATTCCTGCAACAATAGCTGCTGAATTGGGAGAAGCTCCAGCAGGTGGTGCTCACTATCAATCCCTATTTCTCTTGGGTTGTATTTTGTTTATAATAACTATGATAGTTAGTATTACGGCAGAAGTTATTTCAAAGAAACAATCTAATAAAGGAGTATAGTTATGAATAAGAAACTAAGTCAAAGAATTGCTTTTATGGTATTCCGAATACTAGGCATAATGGTTGTTGGAATTCTATTCTGGATACTAGGTTTCATTGTATATAATGGAATAGGGGTAATCAGTTGGGAATTTATATTTTCTGCACCAGCAAATGGGATGACTTCAGGAGGGATTTTCCCTGCCATAGTAGGAACGCTTTGCTTAGTAGTTGGCAGTATGATATTTGCTTTCCCACTTGGAATTATGTCAGCCATCTATACTAATGAATATGCAGGAAACGGTTGGGTTGTTAGATTCATCCGCATTATGACCAATAATTTAGCAAGCATTCCTTCAATAGTATTTGGTTTATTTGGCATGGCATTATTTGTTAATACGCTAGGTTTTGGGGATTCCATTTTGGCAGGCTCACTAACATTAGGATTATTAGTATTACCGATAGTTATTAGAACTACCGAAGAAGCTTTAAAATCAGTACCAAACTCTTATCGAACTGGTAGCTTAGCATTAGGAGCAACTAAATTACAAACTATTCGCAAGGTCGTACTTCCTTCAGCATTTCCTAATATTACTACAGGATTGATTCTTTCAATAGGTCGTGTCTCTGGCGAAACAGCCCCTATACTTTTCACTGTAGCTGCTTACTTTTTACCCAAACTACCTAGTGGTATTTTTGATCAAGTTATGGCCTTACCATATCACCTTTATGTAATTGTTACAAGTGGAACTGATGTTGAGGCATCACGTCCTATGGCTTATGGAACAGCTTTGGTATTGATATTTATTGTTTTATTAATGAATATACTAGCTATGTTTATAAGACGATTTTTCAATAAGAAATTAAAAACAAACTAATTTAAAAAAGAATATGATAGAAGCAAAGAATATAAACTTTTATTATGGTGATTTTCACGCACTGAAAGATATTAATATAAAAATGGATGTCAATTCAGTTACAGCTTTTATTGGTCCTTCTGGTTGTGGGAAATCAACCTTCTTACGTTTATTTAATCGTATGAATGATTTAATTGATAAAACCCGAATTACAGGAGAATGCATCGTTCAGGGAGAGAATATCTACGATAAATCTATTCAAGTTGACCAGCTGCGTAAGAAGGTTGGTATGGTATTTCAAAAGCCCAACCCTTTCCCAAAATCCATATTTGAAAATGTAGCTTATGGTTTGCGAGTAAACGATATGGGAGATAAAAAAATCATAGCAGAACGTGTTGAAGAATCTCTAATAGCAGCTGCCCTTTGGGATGAAGTAAAAGACAAACTCAAGAAGTCAGCATTTGAACTCTCCGGCGGACAACAACAAAGGCTTTGTATTGCAAGAGCACTAGCCGTTTCACCATCGATATTACTTATGGATGAACCTGCATCATCGCTCGACCCTATATCAACATCGAAAATAGAAGAACTAATTCATAACCTGAAAAAAGATTATACCATAGTTATTGTTACACATAATATGCAACAAGCAGCAAGGATAAGCGATATGACAGGGTTCTTTATGATGGGAGAACTGGTAGAGTTTAGTGAAACTAAGAAGATGTTCCTAAATCCAGAAAAGAAAGAAACACAAAATTATATTACAGGACGCTTTGGTTGAGTTATGATATTTAGAAGACATAAGTCAAAACCAATTTATATTATTAGTAATAATTAATCGTAATTTAATAACAAGATGAAACATACGCAAAGGGAGATGGAATCCCTTAAAGAAGAGGTTAAACAAATGTGGAGGCTGGTAATTTCACAACTTGAAAAGGCCAAACAATCATTTATCAATAACGATATAGAATTGGCACTTGAAATTATGAGCAGGGAAAGACGTGTAGACGCTTTTGAACTTAAGATAGATAGTGATTGCGAAAACTATATTGCATTATATAGCCCTGTTGCAATAGATTTAAGACTTACCCTCTCACTAATGAAAATTAATAATACATTGGAACGTATTGGTGATTTTGCAGCAGGAGTTGCACGCCATGTATTAGACGATGACTGCAAAAAGGTCGAAGCAAAATTGATAGAAGAGTTGCAAATCGAGAGAATGTTCGATATGCTTATGGGAATGCTATCAGATGGTTTTGTTGCCCTAGAGTCTGAAAACACTAGAATATCAGGTAAGATTTTAGCTAAAGATGATGAGGTTGATAAAATTTACCATAATGCAATTGATATTCTTTCAGACTATTTACCAAAGAATCCTTCATACACTCGTTGTGGCTTGAAGCTCCTACTCCTTATTCGTAAATTAGAAAGGATAGGAGACCATTGTAGTAATATTGTAGAAGAAATCGTTTTCTATGTTGATGCGAAAGTATTGAAACATAGTGGGGATAAAATCAGTAAAACATAATATTAAATGCTCTTTTATTATTATTTATCAATGATAATGATGAACTTTGCATAAAATAAACAAATTAATAGTATGCCAGAGAAAATACTAATCGTAGATGATGACAAAAACATATGCGAGATTCTTGAATTCAATCTTAAGAACGAAGGATTTGATATTGAAATTGCTTTTTCAGCAGAAGAAGCATTAAAGAAACTATCAACCCAATTCTCTCTTATATTGCTTGATATTATGATGAGTGGGATGTCAGGCTATAAAATGGCAGAAAAGTTAAGAACAGAAGGCAATCAAACGCCTATAATTTTTTTGACAGCTAAAGATACCGAAAACGATATGCTAACAGGCTTTTCAGTAGGTTGCGATGATTATATCTCAAAGCCTTTTTCAATTAAAGAAGTAATTGCACGAATAAAGGCAGTCCTTAAAAGAAAGAATAACCTTTCTACAGAGAATAGAGAAGTTAGTAAACTAATTTTTGATTACTTAATAATAGACCTTGAGACAAAGGAATTGACAATAAAGGGAGAAGGGATTGTGCTAACAAAAACTGAGTTTGAAATCCTTGTTCTTCTTGCTGATAATCCTGAAAGGTTTTTCTCTCGAGAAGAAATAATAAGTAAAGTTTGGAGTCAAACACCTTATATTACTGAAAGGACAGTTGATGTGCATGTGGCTCGGTTGCGCAAGAAAATAGGTGAATGCTCTTCTGTTATCACCAATCGTTCAGGATATGGTTATAGATTTAATACCTCCAACTTATGAAATTAAATTATAAAAAAAGGTTATTCCTATATTTTGCTATTATTTTTGCAGTTTTCACCATTGGTGTTATTACCTTCCAGCAGTCACAAGAAAAGAGATTTAGAACAGAAGCATTAGAAGAAAAGCTTGATGCCTACGCCGAAATAATAAATGCTGGACTTTTAAACCGAAGTGGCGATTCCTCACAAATCATCGATACAATCATTCAGCTACTTCCGCAAAATATTCGCCTGAGTTTGATAGATAATCAAGGTAATGTACTCTTTGATAATTCTATTAAAAACATATCAAGCTTAGAGAATCATGCTAATCGTCCTGAAATCATTGAATCATTGAGAGCTGGGAAAGGATCATACATACGAACCTCAGCATCTAATAGTCAAGAGTATTTGTATTATGCTAAAAAATTTGGTAATCACTTTATAAGAGTAGCATTACCTTATGATATCCAAACCCAAAGGTTCTTAAAAACAGAAAATGCCTTCCTATATTTCATTCTTGTTCTCTTCATAGTTATGTTATTGCTAATACAAGCAGGAACAAATCGTTTTTCCAAATCAATAAAACAGCTTAGTGATTTTGTGATAAGCTCTAGTAATGGAGAGTCTTTAGAATTTAACTTCCCAAATGATGAGCTGGGAGAAATTGGTATTAAGATAACCGAAAGCTATCGTCAATTAAAGGAAAGCAAAAAGGAAGTAGATTCAGAAAGAGAGAAGTTATTGCAACATGTTCACAGCTCCGACGAAGGGATATGCTTCTTCTCTTATGATAGAAAGGTTGAGTTTTATAATGGACTCTTTATACAATATCTAAATATATTAACAGATGAACCTGGTAGCGAACCTTCTTCTATTTTTTTCGATACCACATTCCTTGAAATGAACCAATTAATTTTGGAAGATAAAGCAACATACTTTGAAACCCTTATAAACAAACAAGGGAAAACCATTTCTTTGCGTGTAAACAGGTTTGAGGACAAGAGTTTTGAAATAACCTTGAATGATATTACTAAAAAGGAGAAAACACGACTACTAAAGCAAGAACTAACAGGCAATATTGCACACGAGTTACGTACACCTGTTACCAGCATTAGAGGTTACCTTGAAACTGTTTTAGAACAAACCTTGGATGAAGAAAAGAAAAAACATTTCATTACCCAGGCTTTTGATCAGACTATTATACTCTCTGAACTAATTCAAGATATGAGCCTTATCACTAAGATAGAAGAAGCACCACAATCTTTCAAAAAGGAAGAAATCAATATAGTCCAAGTTCTGGAAAAACTAAAAAACGATCTTTCATCTTCATTAGAAGAGAAAAGAATTGATATGCAATGGAATATCTCTAAGGATTCTTCCATTCAAGGTAATAAAAACTTAATTTACTCCATATTCCGCAACTTAACAGATAATGCATTGCACCATGCAGGAGAAGGAATTAAGATATATATTAGTCAATACAAGGAAGATAATGAATTCTATTATTTTTCATTTTATGATACAGGAGTAGGGATATTAGAAGAAACTCATCTTGACCGTTTATTTGAAAGATTTTATCGAATTAATGAAGGTCGCACACGTGATACTGGAGGCTCTGGATTAGGCTTGTCAATTGTAAAGAATGCCATTGCTTTTCACAAAGGAACAATTACAGTGAAAAATAGAAAAGAAGGGGGATTAGAATTCCTTTTCCAATTACATAAATAGCATTTCTAAACAAAGTCAAAAAGAAAGAAAACCCTAAAACGCCATATAAAACTTCTGAAACGCCGTATAAAAATCATAGCACAAAGAAAGAAATTGCTAAGATGTACATCGCAGTGTGCTAAGATGTACATCAGAAGACGCTAAGATGTACATCGGAGTAAGCTAAGATGTACATCACAGCAAAATGAATCAAAGGTTTAATAATTTTAGATGGCGTTTTGGGAAAATAAAACAAAGGAATATTAATCTATATCCTTAATATAGAAATGTTAAGCGGGAGAAAAAGGAATTTTGATTTTGTTTTATTTACCCCTACCTTGGATTATGATTATGAAGGTGTAGAGAAGTATTTTAATGTCGGCAGCTAAGGATAGGTTTTCAATGTATAGCAGGTCGTATTGTAAGCGTTCAACCATCTCATCAACGTTTTCTGCATATCCAAACTTTACTTGACCCCAAGAGGTGATGCCTGGCTTAACTTTCAATAGTAGCATGTATTCGGGTGCTCTTTCTACGATTTGATCAATGAAGTACTGCCTTTCTGGTCTTGGGCCAACAAGGCTCATTGTTCCTATTAATA
Source organism: Bacteroidales bacterium (assembly GCA_041673165.1). Taxonomy (GTDB): domain Bacteria; phylum Bacteroidota; class Bacteroidia; order Bacteroidales; family P3; genus UBA10566. The sequence goes on along the minus strand of JBAYYI010000001.1, from coordinate 80,973 downwards.
CATTGTAGAACTGAGGTATCTCGTCTAATCTCACCTTCCTCATAAATTTTCCAAAGGGTGTTATCCTGCTGTCATTATCACTTGAAAGCATAGGTATGCCTTGCTCTGCATTCATATACATTGAGCGGAACTTATGCATATGGAATTGTTTCCCCTTATAGCCAATTCTTTCTTGGCGATAGAATATTGGGCCCTTTGATGTGAAATAAACTATTAGTCCTGTGATGATATAGACTGGTAAGAGTATTATTATTGCTATTATTGAAAAGACTATGTCCATTGCTCTTTTAATAACTTTCTGCCAGTTTGATAGTATTTCATTTGAAACCAATATTAGTGGTGTTTGGAATATGGATAACATTTTCACTCTCCCTAATAAAATATCTTTTGTGTCGGCTGGAATCTTAATTAGAACATTGTTTTGTGTTTCTATCTGCGTTATTATCTTATGAAGGTTGTTTTCGTGCCTTTTCTCAACTGCAATAATAACTTCTTCAACCTTATGGTCTGATATTATTTGGTTTATATCCTTGTAATTGCCAAGGCAGGGAAGGAAACATGAGAGTTCATCATCGGGATTATTGTCAATATTCACATATCCTATGATCTTATTGCCTGAGGATATCTCTTGGTTTTCAATGTCTTTATATATCTTTACTGCTTTTGTGCTGCTGCCAAGAATGATTGTTTGAAAGCCAATGATTTTCTTGTGAATTTTTCTTGCTGCAATTGTTGTGATTATTAGCCTTGGGGTATAGGTTAGGGTGAAATGAGTTATTAGGAGTATGATGAATGAGAAATAATAGTTTTTATAGGATTGTATTTGGTCGTCAAGCAGGATTGTGAAGAATATAATAACTATTCCAACTACGCTGATAAAGAATGTCTGTTCTAATTCTTTAAGCCTCGATTTTCTATAGGTGTCGGCGTAGGTGCCTTGACTGAAATAGAGGAATAACCAAAAGACTGGAACAAAGAGTAGTCCTTTATAGAGGTTTGAATCGCTAAACACTAAGTTTATATCGTCGAAATTACCTGAGTCAATTGTTGTTTTCCTGAAAATAAAGAAGAGAGTCCAGGCTATGAGTGCAGATATTAAGTCAGATAAAATATACTTGGCTCCTTGTAGTTTCCTATTCATTAGTCTTTTATTTGAGAGAGTTAGTAGGATTTATTTATTTGGCTTATGAATAATTTTAACATTATCAATATATACCCAACCATTTGCTACCCCACTTTTCTTTTGAGGAGTGAAATATACTCTAAAGTCATTTGGATATGATATTTGAGACCATACTTTGCCTAAGACAACATAAACTTTTTGCCATCCTTTTGTTTCGTTTGGATAAAGTGCCATTGCGCTAACATATTGGATTGTTGCAGCTGGGGAGGGTCTTCCACAAATGCCAATTTCAAAAGGTATATTACACCAATAATCAATTTCTAATATTAATGAAGAGTAGTTATTGCAAAATATGGAATCTGATATTATTCTATATAAAGATTCACTTGAGTTTAGATACATTGCACCGCAGGAAGATCCCCACTTAACAGTGTCTTGGTTCTTGCATACAACCAATTTGTTAGTGTCAGAACTTAAACCATCGGTTGTGAAAGCAAGATATGGTCTTTCAAATAGTTCAGTAAGACCAAAAACGATATAATCTGAAATATACTTAATATCTATTGGAGGAATTGTGTCGGTTTTGCCAGAGACCAAGTTATGATTATTTGAATAGTATGTATAGAAAGGATATTCTGTTCTCGTTAGTGCAATACCATTTAGCTTTACTCCTGGGCGAACATCAATCTTATGTTTCCCTTCTTTAAGAATTGGAACGGTGCAAGGAAGAACATAGGTGCCTATATATTTATTGTCAACATAAATCCAAGCATCTTGAATATCTTCTGTTTGAAATCCATCATCTGAACTTTGAATAATGTCAGTGTTTTCAACAAGATTGAATCCTTTAACATAAATAAAAGAAGGAGTTGTTTGATCGGAATCAAAATTATCACAACTAACAATCGCAAAAGAAAAAAGAATTAGTACTAATATAGTTAAATAACTCTTAGATAATAAAGATTTGTTCATGGCAATAGAATAAGTTTTATGCTTTAACGTAAGTATAGCAGCGTTTATTATTAATAAATATGATATATTTAATAGGCAAAAGTAGAGGATTTTTTTGAATTATAGGCTCTAAGTCATAAGTTCTTTGTAAATTCGCTTACTGAAAAAATGATGTAATGATAGCGGACAGTTTTAAACACAAAGGACTACGAAAAGTACTCGTTGAAGAATTAGAGAAAAAAGGGATAACAGACAAAAGCGTATTGGAGGCTATTGGAGTAGTTCCACGTCATGTTTTTTTAGATTCTTCATTAGATAATATAGCCTACCAAGACAAGGCTCTTCCAATAGGATGCGACCAAACAATATCTCAGCCCTTCACTGTGGCGTTTCAAACCCAGCTCTTAGACTTGCAACCCAACGAAAAGGTATTGGAAATAGGAACAGGCTCTGGATATCAAACCTCTGTTCTCTGTCAAATGAAGGCAAGAGTTTTTACAATCGAAAGGCATAAGCCGCTTTATGTTAGGGCTAAGTCATTACTGAGCTTAATGAAGTATAATGCTAAATGTTATTTTGGAGATGGATATAAGGGCTTACCCTCTTATGCTCCTTTTGACAAAATAATAATCACATGTGGTGCAAAGGTAATCCCTTCAGAATTAGTTTCTCAACTTAAAGTGGGAGGCGTATTGGTTATTCCTTTGGGAGATGAGACTCAAGTAATGTATAGGATAATTAAAAAAGGGGATTTAGAACTTGTTAAAGAAAAGTATGGAGATTTCAAATTTGTACCTATGCTTAACGATAAAGAAAGTTAGAAAGAATTTTCTTAATACTATAAGATTTTTGATTATGTGCTTTATTTTTACTACCTTTGCATAAGATTTATTTAAAACAGATATGGCAAAAGGTAGAGTATTATTCGTTAATCAGGAGATTACTCCTTATTTAAAAGAAACAAAATTATCGCTTCTTGGAAGACATCTTCCTCAATATATACAGGAAAATGGCAAGGGAATTAGAACATTTATGCCTCGCTTTGGAAATGTAAATGAAAGGAAGAATCAACTTCATGAAGTAATTAGGCTTTCGGGCATAAACTTAATAATAGATCGTTCTGACCACCCATTAATAATAAAGGTTGCTTCTATTCAGCAAGCAAGAATGCAGGTTTATTTCATTGATAACGAAGACTACTTCCAAAGAAAGTATGATTTACTTGATGAAAAAGATGAGCTTTTTGCTGATAATGACGAAAGAGTTATTTTTTATTCAAGAGGGGTATTAGAAACAATTAAGAAGTTAAATTGGAAACCAAACATAGTTCATTGTAGCGGTTGGTTCTCTTGTCTAATGCCTTTTTACATCAAAAGAACTAACTATAAAAATAATCCTCTTTTTGGCACATCAAAAATTGTTATCACCTTAGTTGATGATGAGTTTACAGGAAGCCTTAATGAGAACTTCTGCAAAAAATTAAAGGTTGATGGCGGAACGGTTAAGGACTGGAGCTTCTACAAAGATTCAGACTACCTTAACTATATGATGGCAGCAATATCTTATGCTGATGGTGTTGTTTTGGGAAGTGAAAACGTTAATCCTAAATTAATTGAATTTGCAAAACAAAACAAAAAACATATTGTTGAATATGCTACAGCAGAAGAGCAGTATCCATTAATCAATGCTCTTTACGATAAGATAATTGTATTAGACGAAGAATAATTACTATTAAGTGCAACATTAGAAAGCTTGTTTCGTTTATATCAAACAAATTTATTTCAATATTATGTTTAGAACAAAATATTTATTATTCTTAGTAATCCCATTATTCTTTTTTTCTTGTGTTGATGAAGACTCTATGTTGGGAATGGGTTTAGTTGACCAATCAGATATGTTGAACGTTAAGAAGTATAGTGACTTTGATATAACTGCATATATGTTTCATGAGGGAGATTCTCTTAACACAAGCAATCTTCGCTATATGACTTTGGGTACATATAAAGATTTAGAGTTCGGAGAGGTTAAAAGCTCAATCTATGCTCAAGTGAGTTTGTCATCAACAACTATGGATTTCTCTTCCTATAGAACAGGACAGCCAAACCAAGCGGATTCTATCCTGCTTACAATAGCATATAGTGGTATGTTTGCAAAAGACACAACCATTAAAGAAAAAGAAATGAAGTTAGAGGTCTTTGAGATAACTGACGATTTCGATACTGTTTCGTATTATACAAACTCAAGTTTACAATATAGTCCAACTCCAATTGTATCTAAAGTAATAAAAGTTTCTCCAAAAGAGAGAGTGGTTGTTTCGGGAGATACTTTAGCCCCACAGCTAAGGGTTAATTTGGAAAGTGATTTCTTGCAAAAGATTGTTACTTCTGTTCCTTTCCCAGATAATAAAAGCTTCTTAGATTTCTTTAAGGGAATATATATTAAGCTAACGCCTACTGATGGCTTAGATAATATGATTGTTTATCTTGATATGTTTTCATCAAATTCTGGCTTTATGCTTTACTACCAAGATAATAACAATAAGACTCAAAAATATAATTTCATCTTCGATCAATCAACAAAACGTTTCACACATATTGATTATAATTTTAGTGGCTCTAAGATATCAGCATTCTCATCAAATAGAAAATCGAGCAATGACTCAATTTCAGCTAACGATAGCATAGGAAATAAGTCTAATATTTATTTAGCAACTTTAGGTATAACAAAGGCTAAATTGGATATTACCGACCTAATGCAATGGTATAAGGACTCAACTCAAAGTCTTGGAATGTTTAATCAAGCAATGTTGATTATTCCTGTTGACTCTGCTTATGCTGCAAATAATGGAACGAATAACATACCAGGTAGAATTATTTGTTATAAAAAGAATAGTGATGGCAAATTTGTTTTCATAAACGATGCTTTCACTTCAGAATCTTATATGGGTACTTATGACAAAGCTTCAAATTCATATAGGATGCGAATAACATCTCATCTTCAAAACTATTTGAATGGTAATTTTTCTTCATCTGAGATATATCTTATTCCCGATGCAAGAATATCATCAGCTAATAGGGTTGTTTTAAATGGACCTAAGCACGCAACAAGACCAGCAAAAATAGAAATTATATATTCAAAATAGATGAAAAAGTTCTTATTTACTATAACCATACTAAGTTTTTTTACTCTTAGTTCTTTTGCTCAAAAAGAATATACTGAGTATTGGAAAAACAATAGTGTTTCAACTAAAGGCTTCAAATCAGATAAAGGTGTTAGGGTTGGAAATTGGACTTGGTTCAATGAAAATGGGACTAAGCAGCAAGAAGGAACTTATGATGATAGTGGAAAGAAGATTAATACTTGGACTTATTATTTTGAAAATGGAAAACTAAAGAAAGAAGAATGCTATTCTGATAATGGATTCAATAAGGCATACTATAATAATGGACAATTATATTTTTCTGTTGAGATTAAGGATGGCAAGAGAGTAGGGGATTATAAGGAATTTCATAAGGATGGAAAACTTAAAATGACAGGAACTTATCTTGATGATGAATTAGATGGTGATGTTGATTTTTTCTATGAGAGTGGTTTTATGGAAATGGAAGGAAACCTAAAGAATGGCAAAAGGAATGATAATTGGAAATACCATTATAGAATTAATGGAAATATAGGAAGCACAGGAAGCTTTATTGATGATAAGGAAACAGGTAGGTGGTATTATTTCTATGAAACATCTGAGAAATGGAGAGAAGGAGACTTTGATAATGGACTTAAAGAAGGTGAATGGATTACCTATTATGAAAGTGGAAAACTTCTGCATAAGGGAAACTATGAAAATGGATTAGAAGAAGGTCTTTGGGAAAGCTTATATGAAAATGGAAAACTAAAAGATAAGGGTTCTTTTTCAAAAGGAAAGATGTCAGGGAAATGGAATTCATGGTATGAAGACGGAATAATTAAAACAGAAGCTTCATATAAGGAAGGTTTAAAAGAAGGTCTTGAAACTCTATATGACACAAGAGGTCAGGCTTTTCTTAAGGCAGAATATAAAGAAGGCAAGCTTAATGGCAAATATGAAAAATACTCTGATAGAAATGTTTTATTAGAACAATCATATTATAAAAATGGATATAAGGATGGCAAATGTACTTTCTATTATATTCAAGGAGCTAAGCTTAGAGAACAATCTTTTAAGGACGGAAAGCCAAATGGGAAATGGATAGAGTATAATGAAGATGGTAAAATATCTGCAAAAGGAAGTTTTTCAAAAGGAAAACAAACAGGCACTTGGGTCAACTACGATAAATTAGGTAATAAAACCTCTGAAGTAAAATATAAAGATGGAAGAAAAGTATCTCAAAAGGTTGTGAAAAAAGATAAAGACAATCAGTCTAAAAACTTCTAATTACAAAGTCACTCCCAAGAAACAATTAGATATGTTTAATCTAAATGATATCCTCACAAAGAAGATAATACTTGCTTCAAAATCTCCTCGCCGTTTTCAACTTATTCAGCAAATGGGTTTCGATGTTGAGATAAGTAATATTGATGTAGAAGAAGACTACCCCCAAGATATGCAATTTGATAAGATAGCTGAATTCTTAGCCCTTAAGAAAGCTAATGCATTCATTAATCCTCTCAAAGACAATCAAATTCTTATAACTGCCGACACAATGGTTTTTGTTAATGAACAATCAATAGGGAAACCTGAAAACAAGGAAATGGCAGTATCTTATTTGCAAAGCCTATCAAATAAGGAGCATAAGGTAATTACTGGTTGTTGTTTGAAAACTAAAACCAAAACTCATTCATTTAGCGTCTGCACAAATGTTTTTTTCAGAGAGTTAACCCTTCAAGAAATAGAATATTATATTGAAAACTATAAGCCATTTGATAAGGCTGGTGCATACGGCATACAAGAATGGATAGGTAGCATTGGAATAGAAAGAATAGAGGGTTGTTTCTATAATGTTATGGGACTACCAACAACAGAATTATTTAAAGAGATAAAAAGTATTTGTTCTGATAATAATTGATTCCGATAAATCCTTTATTTATTATTATAGGCATTCATTGTCCTGTCCATACCAATTGTGGAGAATGATAGTATTATTTCATTAATAGTATCGCATTTTAGATTAACTGTTGCCTTATCTGCTTCTGTAAACTTGCCTAAAACATAGTCTATCTGCTTGCCTTTTGAAAAGCTATCGCCTATTCCAAACCTTAGTCTATTGAATTTATTGCTGCCTAAAACTGCTATTATATCTTCCAAGCCGTTATGCCCTCCAGCACTTCCTCCCATCCTAAGCCTAATTGTTCCAAGAGCTAATGCAATATCATCAACAATTATAAGTACGTTTTCAATAGGGACCTTCTCTTTATCCATCCAATACTTTACTGCCTTACCACTTAAATTCATATAGGTTGTTGGTTTGGCTAATATTATTGTTCTGCCTTTATGCCTAACTTGTGCAATATAAGCATGGCGTTCTAAACTAAACTTACAGCCTTCAATCCCTTTTGCAAAATAATCCAATGCCATAAATCCAACATTATGACGTGTTTCTGAATATTCTGCTCCAATATTCCCTAATCCTATAATTAAGTATTTCATATTCTTTTATTGAAAACGTTTTAGACTACAAAGGTAGTCGTTTTTGTTTGAATTGATATTTAGCAAATAAAAAAACAGCGAGCATATTATTGATCGCTGTTTAATATTTTATAGATGTGTTATCTTATTTCTTTGCACGAGTTGCTTGAACTAAGACAACGATAGAAGTCTTAACATCCAATTTCTCTACATTTGAAACTTCAATTTCTTCAACTCTTACTGACTGACCAGCATCAAGTTTAGAAATATCAACTTCAACATATTGAGGTAGGTTGTTAGGAAGACCTTTTAATTTCATTTTACGAATCTTAGTTATTAGTTTTCCCCCTTGAAGTACTCCTGGAGAAACACCAACTGTCTTAACTGGAATAGAAGTTATAATTGCTTTGTCGTCAGAAAGACGTAAAAAATCAGCGTGAATAACTTCATCAGATACTGGGTGGTATTGAATTTCTTGAAGGATAACTCTCGTTTTCTTACCGTCAATGTCTAATTCAACAAAGTGTGTGTCAGCAGAGAATAATAATGGTTTAAATTCTGTCTCAAGAACAGAAAATCTTACTTGTTCTTCTCCTCCGTAAACAACACAAGGTACTCTACCTAAGCGACGAAGTGATTTTGCATCTTTTTTCCCTACGTTCTCGCGAAGAGAACCGCTCATTGATACTGTTTTCATCTTTTTTTATTTTTATTTATTGATTAATTCCCTACTTAATTATAGGTTTTAAATATTAAAATTTAATAGTAACTCCTTTTTTGCTGATAGCCATTTCGTAGAAGTCAGCAATGGATTCGTTAAATTCAACCCTACGAATTGCTTCTGCAAAAATAGGAGCAACTGATAAGGATCTGATTTTAGCTGATATTTGTTTTAGAGGAATTGTATCTGTTACAATAAGCTCTTCCATAACAGAGGTTTCAATTTTCTCAACAGCAGTTCCACTTAAAACAGGGTGAGTTATCATTGCTCTAACAGATTTTGCTCCGTTTTCCATAATAACTTGAGCTGCTTTGCAGAGAGTGTTTCCTGTATCAACAATATCGTCAACCAAAATAACATGCTTTCCCTTAACATCTCCAATTAATTGCATTGTGCCTATTTCGTTTGGTTTGTTTCTTTGTTTATAACACATAACAAACCCACAATTCAACTTCTTAGCATATTCACTTGCTCTTTTTGTTCCCCCAACATCAGGAGATGCAAATAAAACATCATCTAAATTAAAGCTTGCACTTGCAAGTCCTCTTAGATAAGGAATGAAAATTGAAGAAGCATAAAGGTGGTCAACAGGAACATTGAAGAAACCTTGTATTTGGTCAGCGTGAAGGTCAATAGTTATAACTCGAGTAACTCCAACAGAAGTTAGAAGGTCAGCAATAAGTTTTGCAGTAATTGGAACCCTTGGTTTGTCCTTACGATCTTGACGAGCAAAACCAAAGTATGGAATAACAGCAATAATTCTTTTAGCTGAGGCACGTTTTGCTGCATCAACATACATTAATAGTTCCATTAAGTTATCTGAAGGAGAGAATGTAGATTGAATAATAAATACGTCCCTACCTCTAATGTTTTCTTCAAAAGATGGTTGAAATTCTCCATCAGCATATTGTAGAACCTGTGAGTTTCCAAGTGGTTTTCCGTATAGATTTGCAATTTCTGTTGCTAAGTATTTAGTTGCCCTGCCCGAAAAAATCGTAACAAGGTCTTCTGAACTGTTCTTTTGCATGATTGATGCTTAAATGATTTCTGTTTGAGTGTGCAAAGTTAGTGAAGAATATTCGAATAGAAAAAAAAATCGTTGTTTATTTGTGTAAAAAGAAAATATTACTACCTTTGCAAACCAATTTGAAGAAAGAAAGAGATGCACTAGTGGCGGAATTGGTAGACGCGCTAGACTCAAAATCTAGTGAGGTAATTCTCGTGCCGGTTCGATTCCGGCCTGGTGTACAAAAGAAAAAGGACCTTTATATTTATTTATAGAGTCCTTTTTTTTGTTTTAAAGAAAGAGGAAATTAGATCAAAGAACTAAAAAATTAGATCAAAGAAAGAAGAAATTAGATCAAAGATTCATAAAGCCCTCATAACTACCCTATCATATTAAATAAACAACCAACATAAACTCTTAGTCCAGAATTAAAGATTTCATTTGTAGGAGAGATTAGATAATCAACCTTTAGACTTAAATTAGCCTTCTTTGAAACTGAATATTCAAAGGAAAGGAAAGGGGATAAAACTAATGTGCTTTCTTTTTTCCAAGAAACCATATCGTAAATATCTGTTTCGTTATTTCTTTTAATCATATCCATTTGCTTATTAACAGCCCCTCCAAAAGTAAGACCAATAAGAAAATTAGTTTTCTCCGTATCATACATTATAAACTCACCCAAAACTCCTCCCCAACCAATTGAATAGAAACTACCGTCTTTCTTAAACTCAGAACTGCTTCCATAACCCTCAGCACCTATCCTAAATTTACTATTAAGTTTAAAAGCAAGTTTGCCACCAAGACCATAAGAAAAGTCTTTAATATTACTCAAGTAGCCTGAATGAACATACATTCCGCCAATCAATCTTGGTTTATTATTATTTTGTGCATTAAGAATTAGGGTAGATGATAAAAGCAGGATAAGGGTTAAGTATTTTAGTTTCATATTAAGATATAGTTTCAAAATTAGTATATAAATAAAACAAGAGAATCTAAGAAATTAGACCCTCTTGTTATTTAGTTTCATAATAGATTATTCTATCAGTAGAACGTGAAACCCTATTATTTATTCTTTAATAGGTCTCTAATTTCTGTTAATAAGATTTCTTCTTTTGTTGGCTCAGCAGGATCTTCTGCTTTTACTTCTTCTTTCTTTTCCTCTTTTTTCTTTGCAGAATTAAGAAGTTTAATAACCATAAAGATAGAGAAAGCAATGATAATGAAATCAAAAGCTACTTGGATAAAATTACCATAATTGATTGTGACTGCAGGAATTTCTCCAACAGCATCCTTTAGCATAAACTTAAGGTCAACAAAATTAACTCCACCAACCAATAATCCAATAGGAGGCATAATTATATCGCTAACAATAGAGGTGATAATCTTTCCAAAAGCACCACCAATGATTATACCAACTGCCATATCAATAGCATTACCTTTAACTGCAAAGGATTTAAACTCGTCTAATATTTTCATAATATTTGTTTTTAGTGATTAAATCTAGAATTATTTCGCAAAGATAATAATAATAATTTATAAACAAAAAAAGCTGCCCCATTTTATTGGGACAGCTTAAAAGTGTTTTTAAGTTTTGGATTATTTATTCCAATCTTGAGAAGCTAATCTCTTGTAAGAATTATAACGCCATAAAGCATTTTCTTGAGATAAACGGAATAACTCATCTGCTTCCTCTGGGAATGCTTTCTTTAATGAGCTATAACGAACTTCTCCGTCAATAAAGCTTTGGAATTTATCCCATTCTGGTTCTTTAGAATCAAGGATGAAAGGATTCTCTCCCTTATCTGCTAATTCTGGATTATATCTCCATAGGTGCCAGTATCCGCATTCAACTGCACGTTTTCCTTCTTCTTGTGTCTTACCCATTCCTCGTTTCAAACCATGATTAATACATGGAGAATAAGCAATGATTAGAGAAGGTCCGTTGTATGCCTCTGCTTCTTTAATTACCTTTAAGTATTGAGCTTGGTTAGATCCAATTGCAACTTGAGCTACGTAAACATAACCATAAGTTGTTGCAATCATTCCAAGGTCTTTCTTACGGATACGTTTTCCTGCTGCAGCAAATTTTGCAATTGCTCCAACTGGAGTAGCTTTTGATGCTTGTCCACCTGTGTTTGAATAAACTTCAGTATCCATAACTAAGATGTTCACGTTTTCGCCTGAAGCCATAACGTGGTCAAGTCCACCGTAGCCAATATCATAAGCCCAACCGTCTCCACCAAATATCCATTGTGATTTTTGAACGATGAATTGACGGTTTTCGTAAAGTCCTTTGCAAACATCACATCCGCAAGCTTCTAATGTTGGAACCAATCTATCGTAAACTTGTTGTGTAATTTCAGCATTTTCACGGTTATCTATCCATAGTTGGAATAGTATTTTTTGATCAGCAGTACAAGTTTTGCAAGTTAAACCTTCTATCATTAGGTTTTCCACTCTATCTCTCATCTTTTGAGTTGCAGTGTACATACCTAAACCAAATTCAGCATTATCTTCGAATAAAGAGTTAGCCCAAGCTGGTCCTTTTCCTTGTTCGTTTTTAGTATAAGGCATTGATGGGCATGAACCACCATAGATTGAAGAACATCCAGTTGCATTTGCAACCATCATTCTGTCACCAAACAATTGAGTGATTAGTTTAATGTATGGAGTTTCTCCACAACCAGCACAAGCTCCTGAGAACTCAAATAATGGTTGAGCAAATTGAGAGTTCTTAACGTTTTTAGTTATATCAACTAAGTCTGCTTTATTAGAAACTTCTTTCTTAATTGTATCCCAACGTTTAGCTTCTGTAATTTGTGAAGCAAGTGGTTGAAGAACTAAAGCTTTTGTTTTAGCAGGACAAACATCAACACAGTTACCACAACCAGTACAGTCAAGAGCACTTACTTGGATACGGAATTGAAGACCTTCAAATTCTTTACCAGTTGCTTTTAATGTCTTAGTATTTTGTGGTAGTTTTGTTAACTCGTCTTCACTAATAAGGAAAGGACGGATTGCTGCGTGAGGACAAACATAAGAACATTGGTTACATTGAATACAATTTTCAGATAACCATTCTGGGATATGAGAAGCAATACCTCTTTTTTCATATTCTGAAGTTCCTGTAGGGAATGTTCCGTTTTCAACACCAGTAAATGCAGACACAGGAAGAGTATCTCCTTCTTGAGCATTGATAACATCAACAACATTTCTGATAAATTCTGGACGGCTTTGGTCTATATCATGTGCAGAAGCACCCTTTTCATTAGCCCATTCTTTCTTAACCTCTACCTTAATAATGTCTGATCCACGGTCAACAGCTGCATAGTTCATATTAACAATGCTTTCTCCCTTATTACCGTATGATTTATCAATTGCTTTCTTCATTTGACTAACTGCAAGTTCGTAAGGAATTACGTTTGCAATTTTGAAGAATGCTGATTGAAGAATAGTGTTTGTTCTATTTCCTAAACCAATTTCTTCTGCAATCTTAGTAGCGTCAATGATATAGAAATTGATATTCTTTTCAGCTAATATTTTTCTAATTTTTGATGGAAGATTCTTTACAGTCTCATCAGCATCATATATTGAATTTAAAAGGAATGTACCATTAGGCTTAATACCCTTTAATATTTCATACATACTTAAATAAGGAAATACGTGGCAAGCAACAAAGTCAGGAGTTGTTACCAAGTATGGAGAACGGATTGGAGTGTCACCAAAACGAAGGTGAGAACAAGTGAATCCACCTGATTTCTTACTGTCATAAGCAAAGTATGCTTGACAATATTTATCAGTGTTATCACCAATAATCTTAATTGAGTTTTTGTTAGCTCCAACAGTACCATCAGCACCTAAACCATAGAACTTAGCTTCAAATGTTCCTTCTGCTTCCATTGAAATTTCTGGAAGAACAGGAAGTGAGTGGAAGGTAACATCATCAACAATACCAACAGTGAATTGGTTCTTTGGAGTCTTAGATTTTAAGTTTTCAAGAATAGAAATAACTTGTGCTGGAGTAGTATCTTTTGAAGACAAACCATATCTACCACCAATAATCATTGGACGAACGTCTTTGTTGTTGAAAAGCTCAACTACGTCAAGGTATAGTGGATCTCCATTAGCACCAGGTTCTTTTGTGCGGTCTAAAACACAAATCTTCTTAGTTGATGTTGGGAATATATTGAAGAAATACTTAGGAGAGAAAGGACGATAAAGGTGAACAGAAATCAAACCTACTTTTTCTCCTTTTTTACCTAAATAATCTATTGTTTCTTTAATAGTGTCGCAAACAGAACCCATTGCAACAATAATGTTTTCTGCATCTGCTGGTCCATAATATTCAAATGGTTTATGTTCACGGCCAGTTATTTTACCAACCTCTTGCATATAACTATTAACAATGTCTGGAATTGCATCATAGAAAGGATTTGAAGCCTCTCTTGCTTGGAAGAAAACGTCAGGGTTTTGAGCTGTACCACGAATTACTGGGTGCTCAGGGTTAAGAGCATTCTCTCTATAATTGCTTAGAGCCTTTTGGTCAAGAAGTCCTGCCATATCCTCAGTAGCAATTGTTTCAATTTTTTGTATTTCGTGAGAAGTTCTAAAACCGTCGAAGAAGTGCATAAAAGGAAGTCTTCCTCTAATTGCACTAAGGTGAGCAACTCCTGCTAAGTCCATAGCCTCTTGAACAGAGTTTGAAGCAAGCATTGCAAAACCTGTTTGACGACAAGCGTAAATGTCTGAATGATCTCCAAAGATAGAAAGAGCTTGAGATGCAAGTGTACGTGCTGTAACATGGAAAACTGCAGGAAGAAGTTGTCCAGCAAGTTTGTACATATTAGGGATCATTAATAACAATCCTTGAGAAGCAGTAAAAGTAACTGAAAGAGCTCCTGCTTGAAGTGCTCCGTGTAATGCACCTGCTGCTCCAGCTTCAGATTGCATTTCTACTAATTTTACTTGTTCACCAAAGATGTTTTCTCTGCCGTTTGCTGCCCATTCGTCAACATACTCAGCCATTGGTGAAGAAGGAGTGATAGGATAGATAGCCGCAACTTCGCTGAACATGTATGCAACATGAGCAGCAGCTTGGTTACCATCGCAAGTCAAAAATTTCTTTTCTTTTGCCATTTTTTTGATTTTATAAGTGTTTGAATAAAATTCTTTTAACACGAAACTCTTCGTTTTTACAGCTTGCAAAATTACAACAATTATATTGAACAAAAAACTAATAAAAGGAAGAAATCTTTATTTGGGAAAACTTTTATAAAGAAACGTAGTCTTGAATCAAAGATTTGAACTCGTGAGATGCCCATGTCGCACTCGCTCACATGCCCATGTCAGCATACGTGACATACCCATGTGAGCAGTGCTGACATACCCATGTCACGAGGTGTGACATACCCATGTCACGAGATTGAAACAAAGAAAGAAAAGTTTGAGAGCCTATAAGGAATTTAGGACTCTTCGTAATGCCTTGATTTTGTTTGCATCTGTGAATAATATATCATATTCCTCTGCTTGGTTTGTCTTACCCATCGAAATATTAGGATTACGGTAAATCATATTACTTTGAATTGTGGTTTTTGCACTTAGATGGTAGTGATTGATTCTTGTTTTTTCATAAATTTCTTTTGCATTTTCTGCCCCAACTCCCGAACCAACCATAATTTCTATTCTTCCTTGAGATAGTTTTTGAACTTCTGATATTAAATCTAAGCCCTCCACTGCTACATTTTCTTTTCCTGAGGTCAAAATTCTATCACAGCCACCTTCCATTATATCATTAAAGGCAAGAATATAATCGTTTGTCATATCAATTGCTCTATGAAAACAGGTTTTTAGTGGTCTTGAAAGTTCAACAAGTTCTTTTGTTCTTTTCTTATCAACAGTCCCATCAGGGTTTAGAATGCCAAAGACAACGCCTTCAACTTTCTGTTTTTTGCAATACAATATATCTCTTTTCATAGCCTCAAATTCTATTTCAGAATAGCAGAAATCTCCTTTTCTGGGGCGAATCATAACCATTGTTTTAATGTTGAGGTAGTCTTTTGTCATCTCAATTAATGATGGAAAAGGGCTTAGTCCTCCTTCGCTTAGGGCAGAGCAAAGTTCAATCCTATCTGCACCCCCTTTTTCTGCCTCAATAGCCATTTCAATCGAACTAACGCAAACCTCTATTTCAAATCCTTTATTCATTATCCTTATATATTATTTGTTTTTCTCTACTCTAAGTTCTTGTTCCAAAGCCTCAATCTTCTTAAGAAATGCTTTGTGTGAGTTGGTATTTGGATTAAAAACTCGATGTTCTTTCATCCTTTGCAAATCTTCAAAACGCTTTGCAAGTTCTGTTGTACTAAGATTGAAATAAGTTGATTGGAATTTCTCCCAAATATAATCTACTGCTAAATTATTTGGATGTAGCATATCGTCAGCGTAAAACCTATAATCCCTTAGGTCGTCCATAAGAATTTCATAGGAAGGGAAATACTCTATTCTTGGATTTTCTTTGCAAATTTCTTCAGTTGCCAAATGCAGGATAGACTTACTTATTTGATTTTCCCTATATCCATCTTTCCAATGCCTAATTGGGGAAATGGTAATTATGACCTTGGAGTCATCATCCTTATTATTAGCAAAAAATAAGTTTATACTATTTTTCAGACTTTCAGAAATTTCAGAAATAGATAGTAGTTTTTTTGTAAAGAGGTTAGCATTCATTTTATGGCAGTTGCCCATTATTCTATTTGTGTCATTATGCAGATAAACCCAAGCAGAGCCAAGAGTTAGGATTAGGCATTTTGCGTCCTTGATAAACTTATTGCTTTCTTCAATTCGAGAGTTTATTTGTTCTAAAAGCCCTTCCTTGGTCTCAGATTTAAAATCCCCATGGTGAGAATAGGATTTAAAAAAATCTCCAGTAAAAACTAAGTCTTCATTTTTTAGAAATCTCTTAGTGGAAATGCTTTCAAGACAGTCTGAAATGGTGATTGGGTTATATATTATGCCAAAAGGATTAATGTCGGTTGTGAAGCCGGTTTGCATTAGTTTGTTCCCAATTGACTGAGTAAAGCAGGAGCCAATCAAACCAATGGACTCGGAGTGAGAAATGGGATTAAGAGTTTTTTTAGGACTTATTTCTGTTCTAAGAATCATAACATCATATTTTTAAAATCGTTTTATCCAAAGAATTTAATTTGATTAAAATAGCCTTCTAATCGTTGCAAAATTATCATTGTTTTTCTAATTAATGTAAAATAGAAGGTTTTTTGTTAGGCTTTTGAGCTGAATTTACTAACTTTGCACTTTAAAAATATTAAGTTTCTATGATAAAGAATCAATCCGTTAACGTTGCAACTGCTAAAGAATTAGGGCTATTGCCAGAAGAGTATGAACAAATTTGTGGCATCCTTGGACGCACCCCTAATTTCACAGAGTTAAGTATTTATTCAGTTATGTGGAGTGAACACGCTTCGTATAAGAATTCAATTAAACAAATAAAGACCCTACCCCGTGAAGGAGAACAGCTAATGGTTAAGGCTGGAGAAGAAAATGCAGGTATGGTTTATATTGGAAATGGACTAGCTTGCGTTTTTAAGATAGAGTCACATAATCATCCTTCTGCGGTTGAGCCTTACCAAGGTGCTGCAACAGGAGTTGGTGGAATAAATAGAGATATATTCACAATGGGAGCTCGTCCTATTGCTCAATTGAATTCACTTCGCTTTGGAGATATAGATAATCCTCATACCCAATGGTTACTTAGAGGTGTTACAAAGGGAATTGGTGATTATGGAAATGCTTTTGGAGTTCCAGTTGTTGGAGGCGAAGTGTTTTTTGATCCATGTTATGAAAATAATCCTTTAGTTAATGCGATGAGTGTTGGGATTATGTCAAAGGATGACTTGATTTCTGCAATTGCTACCGGAAAAGGAAACCCTATCTACATAGTCGGTTCTTCCACAGGTAAGGATGGCATTCATGGAACAAGTTTTGCTTCAGCTGAAATTACAGAAAACTCAGCCGACGACATTCCTTCAATTCAAGTGGGTGACCCATTCCAAGAAAAACTATTATTAGAGGCGAGCCTTGAATTGGGCAAGAGTGGTGCAATAATAGGAATGCAGGATATGGGAGCAGCAGGCATTATTTGCTCAACCAGTGAGATGAGTGAAAGAGGAGTATGTGGTATGGATATTCATTTAGACAGGGTTCCACTTCGTCAAAAGAATATCGAACCATGGGAAATCTTGCTTTCAGAAAGTCAAGAAAGAATGCTGGTTTGTGTTAAGAAAGGACAAGAAAAGATTGTTGAAGAGATATTTAAGAAATGGGATTTAAACTGTGCTCATATTGGTGAAGTAACCGATGGAGATAGACTAAATTTCTATTGGGACAGTGAATTAGTTGCTGATGTTCCTGCTTCAACCCTTGTTTTGGGTGGAGGAGCTCCTCAATATGATAGAGAATCGAAAGAACCTGCATATTTTGCTGAAACATTTAAGTTTAATATTGATGAGCTTGAGGATCCAGATTTAGAAGAATGTAAAAAAATAGGTCACTTCCTTCTTGGACATCCAAACATTGCTTCAAAAAGATGGGTTTACCAACAATATGATTCTATGGTAGGAACTCGTAATATGTCAACAAACCGTCCTTCTGACTCAGCAATAGTTAATATTAAAGGAACTGAAACTGCAATTGCAATGACAACTGACTGTAATGGTCGTTATGTTCATGCTAATCCAGAAATTGGAACACAAATTGCGGTTGCTGAAGCAGCCAGAAACATTGTTTGTTCTGGTGGAGAGCCTTTGGCAGTTACTAACTGTTGTAATTTCGGAAACCCATATAACCCTGAAACCTATTGGCAGTTTGAAAATGCAATAAAAGGTATGGGAATAGCTTGTAGGAGATTTAATACTCCAGTAACAGGAGGAAATGTAAGTTTCTATAATCAATCTTCAATGAATGGTGTAGTTGAATCTGTTTTCCCAACTCCAGTAATTGGGATGATTGGTGTGGTTGAAAAGAAACTTCAAACTACTTTAGACTTTAAAGAAGTTGGTCAAACTATCTATCTTTTAGGTCATGTTGTTGATGATATTAATTGTTCAGAATACTTATATTCATATAAAGGAATTAAGCTTTCACCAGCTCCATATTTCGATATAGAAGAAGAATATAATCTTCACCATACATTAAATGGATTAATTCTTGAAGGACTTATTGCCTCAGCTCACGATATTAGTGACGGAGGTCTATTTACAACCCTAATTGAATCTGGAATTCCAAATAATTATGGCTTTGATATCTTAACTGATAGTGAGGTTCGTCTTGACTCATACTTATTTGGAGAAGCACAAGGAAGAGTAGTCGTTACTATTGACCCAGAAAAAGAAGATGCTTTCTTAGATATGATTCGTTTGACAGGAGTTCCTTGTTGTGCTGTAGGTGTAGTGACTAAGGGAGATATAATTATTGATGACGAAGATTTCGGAAACATTAAAGATTATAAAGTTAAATACGAAGCTTGTTTTCCAAGTAGAATGGAAAAATAGGAAAGAATAAAAAAAGGATAGAAGATGAAAAAAATTATAGTATTATCGCTTGCTTGCTTACTGAGCTTTATGGCTTTTTCTCAAAATGATGGGATTAATCCTCAAATGCTTGAAAAGATTAAGAAAGCGAATAATTTCACAGCTCAAGATAAGGCTTTGCAAAATGCAATTACAAGCAATTCAATTGATAAATTGGTTATTAGCTATGATAACCAAGCAAATTACGATACTTATTTCTCTAATAGAGTTAAGACAAAAGGTATTTCTGATCAAAAATCATCAGGAAGATGTTGGATGTTTAGCGGCTTCAATGTGCTTAGAGCAGAAATGATTGCTAAATATAATTTAGGTGAATTTAATTTCTCCCACAATCATTTGTTTTTCTATGACCAATTAGAAAAATCAAACCTCTTTCTTTCACTTATCATCAAACATAAAGATGAACCCTTAGATAGCAAACATAATAATTGGCTATTAAATAATGTGCTTTCAGATGGTGGTCAATTTACAGGGGTAAGTGATTTAGTTATGAAATACGGACTTGTTCCTTCAAGTGTTCAACCTGAGACCTACAATTCAGAAAACACAAGAATAATATCTAATCTAATAACTCTTAAACTAAAAGAATATGCTTTGGAGCTAAGAGGTTCTACTGCAAAAGACTTAGAAACGAAGAAGGTTGACATGCTTTCTAAAATATATAGAATGTTAGTTCTTGCTTATGGTGAGCCAGTAAGTGAATTTACTTATACGCTTCGTAATGCATCAGGTAAGGAAATTTCAACAGAGAAATATACTCCTAAATCATTCTTCGATAAATATATTGGAAAGGATTTAACTAAGACTTATGTTATGCTTATGAATGATCCAACTCGTCCATACAATAAACTTTATGAGATTGAGAACGACAGACATGTTGCTGATGGTTTCAATTGGAGATATATTAATTTGCCAATAGAGGACATTAAGGAAATGGCTATTGCTTCCATTAAAGACTCAATAATGATGTATTTCTCATGTGATGTTGGTAAGTTCTATAATGGATCAAAAGGTTTATTGGATGTAAATAATTATGATTATTCTTCTTTAATGGGAACAAGCTTCTCAATGGATAAATCTCAAAGAATTCAAACTCTTGCAAGTGGTTCATCTCACGCTATGACCCTTTGTGCTGTTGATTTAAACAAAGAAAACAAATCTAATAAATGGTTAGTTGAAAATAGTTGGGGTTCTTCAGCAGGATTTCAAGGACATTTGATTATTACTGATGAGTGGTTTAATGAATATATGTTCCGTTTGGTTGTTGATAGAAAATACGTTCCTTCAAAGATACTTAATATATTAAATCAAAAGCCTACAATGCTTCCACCATGGGATCCAATGTTTGCAGAGGATATTGACTAATACTACAATTTATACTACATTTACTATTATCAGAAAGGGTTTTTATGAAGATTAGGGTTCTAATTGTTCTTTTATTTTTATGTTCTATCAATGCCTTCTCTCAAGAGATAGATTCGGTTAATAATTATAATAATGATTATATTGTTGAGTCAGAATTGGGATTAGATGAGCTTGAAGATGATGAGGAATCAATGGAAATTGAAGTTAGGGATGAGGTTAGTAAGCAATCGGTAAAGTTTTCAGAAGAATTGCTAAGCTACATTAATATATTAAGAGACAAAGATAGTTTAGTTTATCATTTTTCAAGGATAGTGGGAGAGAGTGAAATCTTGCCAACAATTGATGGACTTAATAAATTAAATATAGATAGGAAGTTTGAAGTTGTTTTTCATCCAAACACAGACAAGGTTTTGTATGTAAGAGAGATGATATTAAATGAAAATCAGGCTTGGGATTATATATACGAGAATATATTTGATGAAAACGGAAATGGAATAATGTTCATAAGGCATTATAGCACCTTTAAATCTGTTTGTGCAGAAGTTGCTTTTGAGCTTTCGGAGTATTTCTTTAATGAAAATAATGATATAATAAAGAAAACCTATGCTATTTTTGACGGACAGCATAATCCTCTTGATATTGATGATTGTTGGATGGACAGAGAAGAATATTTAAAATATAAAAACTTCAACGAACTTAATGCAAAGTTCAATCTACCCTTAGAAGGACTTCAAAAGAACAGTTCAATAAATAAAGGGAATAAAGATATTGACCAGAAGAAAGAAGAAATAAACTCTATAGATATAATTCAAGAATAGCTTTAATGAGATTAGTGATTGATATAGGTAATACGAGAGCTAAGGTTGCTGTTTTTTCATCAAGAACACTGTTCCTTGTTGAATCATACGACTTGATTTCTCTTAACGATATCAAAAACATAATCGATAGGTTTCCAACTATAAGAAAATCTATTTATTCTTCCGTAGCCGATACTGATAATGAGAAAAGAGATATAATAGAGTATTTAAAACAAAAGACTAAGCTTGTCAATATGAATGAAGACTTATCTTTTCCAATAATAAATCATTATCTTTCTCCTAAAACTTTGGGAAAGGATAGATTGGCAGGAGTTATTGGAGCTAAGAGTTTGTTTTCAGAAGATGATTGTTTAGTTATTGATTCAGGTACTTGCATAACAATTGATTTTATTGATAAGGAAAGTAATTATTACGGAGGCTCAATATCTCCAGGGATTAATATGAAATATAAGTCATTAAATACTTTTACCGAATCTTTACCGTTAATAAATGATAAATTTCAAAAAGAAGATATAATAGGAGCTAATACTCAGGGTTCAATTAAGTCAGGAGTATTAAATGGAACGATAATGGAATTAGAAGGTTTTGTTAGATATTATTCGTCTATTTATCCTGATATTAAGATATTATTTACAGGGGGAGATGCAAAATATCTCCAAACCTATTTTAAAGAAAACACAATACTTGAAGAGCATTTAGTTCTTCTTGGTTTAAATATTATACTTGACACTAATGCTTAAAAGAAAAATTAATTATCTATTAGTTTTTGTTGCAATACTTGCAGCATTTCCTAATTTAGCTGAAGCTCAAAATGTTATTAGCTCTCCTTATTCTCGCTATGGGATAGGAAACACCAACACTTTTAACAATACAATCAATAATGCTATGGGAGGAGTTGGCTATGGTTACCAAAGAAACAACTCCATAAACTATATGAATCCAGCTTCCTATTCAGGAATAGATACATCATCTTTAGTATTTGATATAGGTTTCTATTCTGAATGGGTAACCCTTAAAGAAAACCAATATAAATCAACGGGTAATAATACAAATCTATCTCATATTCTAATTGGATTTCCAGTAGGTAAAAAACTTAATTTTGCATTGGGAATAATGCCTATGTCTTCTGTTAATTTCACAACGGTTAAAGACGATGTATCTCCTGATGTAGGTAAATACAGAGAAACATATATTGCAGATGGAGGATTAAACAAAGCAGTATTAGGATTTGCGTATGAGCCAGTGAAGAATTTATCATTTGGAGTTAATTTCGAATATGTGTTTGGGAACTACTACAAATCTTCAACAATATCATTCCCTGACTCTTCATATATGTATTCTTCAAGAGTTGAGAACAACTATCACGTAAGAGCTTTTAATTTAAGCTTAGGTGTTCAATACTTCCAACCACTTAAAAATGGAGATAAATTAGGAATAGGAATAGTATATGATTACCTTTCTAAATACCCAACAAATAATATACTTTCAAGCTATACCTTCACCACAGCAGGAGGTTTAGAATATCTGAAAGATTCGGTATTAGAAACAAAAACAAATAATTCAATTACCTATCCTTCAACCATAGGGCTTGGCTTCTCCTACGAAAGACCAAATAAGTTCTTTGTTGGAATAGATGGTAAGTATGAAACATGGTCTGATTTTGTTTTCCCAAGAGAAGGATATCAAAACAATAACTTAGTTAATAACTTGAAGGTTTCAGTTGGAGGAGAATGGAAACCTGATGCTTACGGCAACTTCTTTAAGAAATCAATCTATCGTTTTGGCTTTTTCTACGATAATGGAATGTTAGAACTTAATGACACAAGAATAAGTCAATTAGGAATAAGTTGTGGATTTGGATTCCCAATAAAGAAATCCAACACAATGATAAACCTAAGCTTTGAATATGTAAAAAGAGGAACGACAGATAATAATTTAATTCAAGAAGATTATTTCCGTTTAGGCTTATCCTTTTCGGCTAAAGACATGTGGTTCTTTAAGAGAAAATACCAATAAAAAATATCAATAAAACAAAAATAGAATAGCAAAAAGAAGATGAAAAAGATTTTAACACTATTAATGTTAACAGTAGTATTAAGTATTACTACAAAAGGGTTTGCTCAACAATACGGAGAAACGCCAAAAGACAGTATAGATTGCATAATGAATAACTCTCTATACCAAGAGTTTTACAAGCAAAAAAACTATAAAGATGCTTACGAACCATGGAGAAGTGCAGTTACAGCATGTCCAAACAATCACGTAAACCTATATATTCGTGGTGCAGTAATTCTAAAGAACCTTATTGTTCAAGCTCAAACCCCACAAGACCAACAAAGATATATCGATGAGCTAATGTCTCTTTATGACAAGAGAACAATCGCTTTTGGACAAGAAGCTAATAATATAGCACGTAAGGCAAAAGACCTTTCAGAACTTAGGCCAACAGAAAAAGAAAGAGTATATAACCTTTATATGGAAGCTGTTCAAAAGAGTGGAGAAAAAGGGGTTGAACTTGATGACCAGTATAAACCACTATATCTAAAGGCTTGTTTTGATTACCTTCATTCTATTTCTGCAAATGAGGCTCAAATGTCACCTCTTTTTGATGCTTATGATTTCTCATCTGATGCCTTAGAATTTTCAAGAAAACAAGCATTGGAAGCAGGTGATGCAAAGTCTGAAGGAAATATCAAAGACTATATTGCAGCAATTGAACAAATCATTGAACCATTTGCATCTTGTGATAAAATTATTCCAATGTATCAACCTAAATTTGATAAAGAACCAAATAATATAGAGATACTTAAAAAAATTACAACTAATTTAGAAAGAAAAGGATGTACTAAATCAGATTTGTTCTTTAGTGCGACAGAAAATCTACATAAATTAGAACCAACCTCAAGGTCAGCTTTTATGATGGGACAAATGCTTGCAGGAAAGGGAAACACAAGAGATGCAGCAATATATTTTAAAGAATCTCTGGATAAAGCAGACGATATTGATGCAAAAGCAAAAGCTTGTATGTTATGGGCTCAAATGCTTATGGCTTCAGACCAATACGGAGCAGCTCGTTCAGCATTCTACCAAGTTTCTTCATTCGACAAATCAAAAGAAGGAGAAGCTCTTTACTTTATTGCAACAATGTATTTAAGTTCAGCAGCATCTTGTGCATCACATGAAGGAAAAATCAGAGGAGCAGCTTGGGCAGCATACGACAAGGCAGCAAGAGCTAAATCACTTGACCCTTCAATTGCTGATAAATGCGAGTCACTAATGCGTACTGCAGTAGGTCAATGGCCAACAACTGAAAGTGCATTCTTCTATGAAATTGCAAACGGTCAGTCCTATTCAGTTGGATGTTGGATAGGAGAGTCCACAACTGTTAGATTAAGATAATCTCTAAAACCTTTGTGAAAAACAATAAATATATAAATCAAATTGTGAAGATAAATCTATGGATAATTATAGGTTTATCTTCACTTTTGTTTTTAAATAGTTGCAAGGGTAAAAGCCCATCAGGAGAAAAAGGACTAATAGGAAAACCAACTCAAATTGTTAAGTTTGCAGATATACTAAGAAGTCAAAACGGGAAAGTAGAAGTGCAAATAAAAGCTCCAATCATATATAATTATGATGGCGACAGTGCAAGAATGGAATTTCCAAAAGGACTTAAGGTATGGTTCTATAATAATGATTTAACCGTTAAGTCAACCTTAGTAGCTAAGTATGCAATTAACTATAATAATAGCAACAAAGTTTATCTAAGAGATAGCATCCAAATAATTAACTATAAAGATAAAGATACAATCTTCTGTAAAGAATTAGTTTGGGATAAAACTCTTAAAACAATAGTTTCGGACAAAGAAGTAATGCGTAGTAGTTTGTCTGGCATTGCTTATGGAGATGGATTCCAGGGTAATGAACAAATGGATAGTATTAGAATAAAGAATCCAAGAGGAACGCAATATGTTTCTGAGGATGAATAAAAAGAATTAAAAATAAAATACTTAGGATTATGAAAACGAGGAATTTATTAGTTCTCTTATCAATTGTTTTATTTTTCATAGGATGTAATAAAACAAGGACTTCAGTAGATAAAATGGAGTTTGAAGAGTTTAAGATTAGCCATACCAAATTCTATGAAGACAATCCTAAATATGCTAATTATAAGTTTGATATCAGCATTCAGTTGCCTAAATGTTTAGAAGATACTGTTGCTTGCAGGCTTAGAAAAACAATAATCGAATCTCTTTTCAATGTAAATATAGACACCACAGACTTAGAGACTTCAGTCAACTTATATATGCTTGAGAAAACTGATTTCTTCCAAGAACCAGGAGTAAGTCATTTGAAAGAAGATAGAGGATCAAATCATATGTGGACACATCTTAATTCTAATTTTGTCTATATTGATAAGACCCTATGTAGTTATATAATCAACGAAGAATACTATACAGGTGGAGCTCACCCAAATAAATTAAAGTATTATTTCGTCTATGACTTCACATTAGGAAAGAAACTTAATACTGAAGATATATTTATACCTAATATAAAAGATAACCTTAGTTTAAAAGAGATTTTGCTTAATCAAATGATGAAACAAGAAAAAGCAAAACAAATATCGGACTTAAACCTATTTGATGTTGAAAGTTCAAAAGACTTTATCATTTCTCCTATTGTTTATTTTGATTCTGTTAATCTTATTTTCTCTTATGGCGACTATGATATAAGAGCTTATGTTTATGGTCCAACAGAGATTAAAGTTCCAATAAAAGAGGCAAAGCAATTCTTAAGAGAAGACTTTAAGAAAAGGCATTACGCAGAATAGAAGCTAAATAATTAGTTTTTCACTTAATTTTATTACTCAATAGATTCATATCAATGAAAAAGATATTTTTATTTATAGCTATAAGCCTTATTCTATTTTCTTCTTGTTCAAAAGATAAGAAAGCAACTCTTATTGACCCCAAAACTGGAAATGAAATAACAATGAGCGTTAATAGGTTTGAGGATGTCCTATTTGATAAAAGCCAAAAAGACCTTAAAGCACATTTGCAAGCTAATTTCGAAAACTATAAACCTCTTTTCAATACAACATTAGACGATGCAGAATACTTCCAGATGATTAGTGATTTTGCAGAAGACACAATGATGCTTTCCGCTTATAAGAGTGTGAAAAATCGTTATAAGAGTTTAGATTGGGTTTCAAACGAGGTAACAAATGCTTTTTCTATCCTAATTGAGGACTACCCTAATTGTAAGATACCAAAAATCTATTCCTTTATGTTTGGACCAGCCGATTTCTCCTATTCATATTCAAAGAGGATTGTAGCCCAAGAAGACTTTATAACAATTGCAATTGACCTATATAGCATAAACGACTTGCAGGATAATCAATTCTATAGTCAGTATCCAAAATACATAATGACAATGCTCGACTCCGCTTATATAGTTCCTGATATAATGAATGTATATCTTAGAGATGTTATAACCCAAGACATCCCTCTTATGGAGCAAAGCCACGAGGCCTCACTATGCGATATCATGATAGAAAGAGGAAAGTACTATTACGCATTAAAACAACTGCTTCCAAAATCTTCCCTAAATAGTCTATTCCGTTATAGTCAAGAACAGATGGACTGGGCTGAAAAAAATGAATACAATATCTGGGGTTTTATCGTACAAAATGAGCTTCTATACTCAAAGGATAGGACAAAGTATATGAGTATTATTAATGATGGACCAACAACAAAGGGTTTAAAAGGTTCTCCTTCAAGATTGGGTGATTATGTTGGCTATAAGATTGTTGAGAAATATATGAAAGGGAAGAATAAAACCCTAAAAGAAATGTTTGAAACAAAGAATGCAAGAGAAATTCTTAGAGAATCATCCTATAAACCTAATAAGTAATTGTAATTATAATAAGATTAAGAAATGAAATTACAGATATCAGTTATACTAAAATTCCTTCTAACATTGGGTTTGTTAATTCTAACCCAATTAGCAATGTATCTACTAAACTCATCCATATTTTCTATAGATGGGTTTTCTGATTTCATTTCAATATTCATAGGCTCACTCCGTTTTGGGATATCATCCATCGTTGTATTCCTTTCTTTCTTCATCGTCCTAAGCCTTCTGCCAATCCCACTAAGAGAAAACAAATACTATAAAAGAGTATATAATGCTTTCTATGTGATTGGAACAAACATTATCTTAGCACTTAACTGCATTGACTTAGCATATTATAAATTCACATATAAGAGAATAACCTACGATTTCTTCAACTACCTTGGAGTTGGAGGAGATTTTAAAGAATTAATACCCCAATTTGCAAGAGACTACTGGCATATAGTCCTTATATTCGTTGTCCTAAACCTAATTTTCCACTTCCTTAGAAAGCTAATTGATAGGAAATACACTTCAGAACTAATAATAGCTGACAAGAAATGGTATCTTAAAAACACAGCCCTATTTATCCTCTTAGCAGGTCTTTTCTTTATTGGACAAAGAGGAGGACTACAACTACGCCCCTTAGGCATTGTTCATGCTAACTACTACACCTCAAGCCAAAATACACCACTTGTTCTAAACACTCCCTTCGCCCTCTACAGAACATGGGGCAGAACAGGAGTTGAACCAAAGACATATTTTAAGGATAAAAAGGAGTTAAGGCTCTATTTCAACCCTATCATTAATCCAACATCAAAACAAACAGATAGTCTTTTCACTCAGCCATTGGAAATAGGGAAAACAAATGTTGTAGTAATAATTGTAGAGAGTTATTCTGAGGAATATATGAATGGATACACTCCTTTTCTATCTTCTTTGGCTAAGAAATCAATTGTTTTCAACGGTTATGCAAATGCAAAAAGAAGTATTGACGGAGTTCCAGCAGTGCTTTCATCCCTTCCACTTCTCAATGATGAATCTTTTATAACATCTCAATACGGCAGCAATAACCTCTCTTCTTTTGCATCCCTACTTAAACCCTTTAACTACAAAACATCTTTCTTCCATGGTGGATATAATGGCTCAATGGGCTTTGATGCCTTCACCAAAAACATAGGCTACGATGATTATTACGGAAGAAGAGAATACAATAACAACAAAGACTATGACGGAAATTGGGGAATATTCGACGAACCCTTCCTACAATATATGGTTAGAGAGCTTGACCACTACAAAGAACCGTTCACATCAGCTGTTTTCACCCTTTCCTCACATCATCCCTACACAATCCCCCCTCAACACAAGGATCGCTTCCCTAAGGGTACTATGATCGTTCACGAAACTGTAGGTTATGCAGACTATGCCTTAAAAAGATTTTTTGAAGAGGCAGAAAAAACATCTTGGTTTGAGAATACATTATTTATTATCACAGCAGACCATTCCGCAGCAACACAGCAGGAAGACTATTTAACCCTTTTAGGAAAATTCAAAGTGCCAATAATTTTCTATCATCCTAAATTAAAACAAGGTTTAAACACAAATATAAATATGCAACAAGCAGATATCCTACCAACAGCAATGTCTATGATAGGCTATAAGAAACCCTTTGTTGCATTTGGAAAAGATGCCCTTTCAAAAGGAGATAAACCTTATGTCTTATATGTCAATGGAGAATATATGTTAAGAGAAGGGGATTATCTTTGCAAGTACAACGAGGGCTTAGAGTCCAAACTATATTTCTTGCCTACTGATATAAATGCAAAAAAAGACATAGGGAAAGAAAACAAAGAGCTATTAAAGAAAATGACACTAACAATACAAGCGATAATTCAAGAATACAATACACGACTAATAGAAAACTCACTAGTTATTAAAGATGAAAAAAGATAAGATATTATTTATCATCAACCCAGTTTCGGGAATAGGCAAGCAAAAGAAAGTAGAAGAGTCCATAGAAAAGGTCTTAGACTTAAACTTGTTTGACTACGAAATTGCATATACCGAATATGCTCACCACGCAACAGCTCTAAGCCTTCAAGCAGCAATGAGAAATGTTGATATTGTTGTTTCGGTTGGAGGAGATGGCTCAATTAATGACTGTGTTAAAGGACTAATTGGAACAAACGTAACCTTAGGAATAATTCCAGCAGGAAGTGGTAACGGACTTGCAAGAACACTAAACATCCCCCTCAATATAGACGAAGCGATAGAGGTTTTGAATAAGAATAAGAGGGCAACAATAGACACAATAAAAGTAAATAATAAGATTTATGCCTCAATTGCAGGAGTAGGCTTTGATGCCCTAATTGCAAAAGAGTTCAGGCAGACAAAGACAAGGGGGTTTAATAAATACTTCTCCCTAATTCTCCAACACTATCCTTTCTATGAGTCAAAGAAATACGTAATTGAATTTGATGGACAGGAGATTGAGACAGAGGCTTTATTCATAAGTTTTGCCAATAGCAACCAATTTGGATTCAATACCATCATTGCACCATCGGCAAAGGTAGATGACGGATATATTCAAGTAAGTATAGTTAAGAAAGTGCCAATTATTATGCTACCATGGACTGCACAACTCCTGTTTTTTAGGAATTTCGACAAGTCAATCTACGTTAGGTCGTTTAAGGCACAAAACATAAAAGTAATAAATAACGAATCAAGATTAGTAAACCTTGATGGAGAGTCAGAACTAATGGCAAGAGAATTAAATTTCTCAATCAACCATAAATCATTAAATGTAATAATCCCAGAAGATAATGGCAAAGACAGCAAAGAACCGAGTTGGTATAGTCTATTCAACGAACCCATCTTTCCAATTCGAAACATCTGAAGTGGAGACCTCTGAAACCCTTCCTTCCAATCAGCAAAATCTTAAAGTACAGCTTGACAAAAAGCAAAGAGGAGGCAAGAAAGTTACCCTTATAACAGGATTTATTGGCTCAGAAGAAGACCTTTCAACATTAGGAAAGATGCTTAAAACCAAATGTGGCGTAGGAGGAAATACCAAAGATGGAGAGATACTAATACAAGGCGACCATAGAGAAAAAGTAATGGCTTTACTGATTTCAGAGGGTTATAAAGTAAAGAGAGTAGGGGGCTAAATATTTACTCCTTACTTTGTTTAAAATCAGTAGAATCAAGCATTAAATTTCTATACCTTTGTTTAATCTTGCTAAGATGTACATCACAGCGTGCTAAGATGTACATCGGAGTAAGCTAAGATGTACATCACAGTAAGCTAAGATGTACATCTCAGCAAAATGACTCTTTGAAAGAATAATTTAATACGGCGTTTTAGGATTTTCTTTCTTCACTTTAGGATTTTCTTTCTTTGTTTTAATAATTTCTTCCCTCATTTTAATTTCATAATTCTTTGTTTTTTGCTCTAAGAACCCAAATTCATTAAACTCATATTTGGTATATCTATTTGTATTTTGTGTATATTTGCATTTTACAAGAAGAAAAAGATATGCAAGAATATAATCAAGGGGAATTGCTTAAGAATGTTAATTACCCGGAGGACATAAAGAAATTGTCTAAGAGTCAATTGCCTCAGCTTTGTAAAGAGGTTAGGAATTATATTATTGATGTTTTGGCTGAAAACCCTGGTCATCTTGGGTCTTCACTCGGAACAGTTGAGCTAACTATTGCTCTACACTATGTTTATGATATTCCAATGGATTCACTTATTTGGGACGTTGGGCACCAAGCCTATTCCCATAAACTGATTACTGGAAGAAAAGATAAGTTCCATACCATTAGAAAACTAAATGGCTTGAGCGGTTTCCCAAAGATTGAAGAAAGTAAGTACGATTGCTTTGGAACAGGGCATTCCTCAACTTCTATTTCTGCAATTTTGGGTATGGCTATGGCAGATAAGATTAGTGGAAATCTTAATAATAGACATATAGCAGTTATTGGGGATGGCTCGATGACGGGTGGAATGGTTTTTGAAGCCCTTAACCACGCAGGAACTACCGATTGTGATATGCTTGTTATTCTTAACGATAATGGCATTTCGATTGATAAGAAGGTGGGAGCAATGGGTGAATACTTTACCCTTATGACTACTTCACCAACTTATAATAGGGTTAAGAATAAGTTATGGAATATGTTGGGAGGAAACTCTCCTGCATATAATAAGCCTAAGACCTTAGCTAACCGTGTTTTATTTGCAACTAAATCCGTTTTCTCAGGCAAGAGCAATTTCTTTGAAGCTCTTAGGATAAGATATTTTGGCCCCATAAAAGGAAATGATGTCCTTTCTTTGGTTAAAACCCTTGAAGACTTAAAGAAGATTAAGGGTCCTAAACTTTTGCATATCATTACAAAAAAAGGAAAAGGCTTGAAGTCTGCCGAAGACAATCCAATAACTTACCATGCTCCTGGTGTTTTCAATCCTAAGACTGGTCAAAGGGAACAATGTGATAGTGGAGGAGATGATTGCCTAAGTAAATTCCAAGATGTATTTGGTGAAACTTTGGTTGAGCTTGGAAAGATGAATGAAAAGATTGTGGGAATTACTCCTGCTATGCTTTCGGGTTGCTCTATGAATGAGTTTATGGAGACTTTCCCTAATAGGTGTTTTGATGTTGGCATTGCAGAACAACACGCTGTTTGTTTCTCAGCAGGGCTTGCAGCAAATGGTTTAATTCCTTTCTGTAATGTTTATTCTTCTTTCCTACAAAGAGCTTATGACCAAATCATTCACGATGTTGCTCTTCAAAACCTTCCTGTTATTCTTTGTTTAGACCGTGCAGGGCTTGTGGGTGAAGATGGTGCAACTCATCATGGAGTTTTTGATTTGGCTTATCTTCGTGCTATTCCTAACCTAACAATCTTTGCTCCTTTAAATGAAAGTGAGCTAAGGAATATGATGTTTACTGCTCAAAAGGGCTTGACTTCTCCATTAGTTATTCGTTATCCAAGGGGTAAGGGTTATTTGAAGAGTTGGAGAAATGAATTTGAAACAATTGAGATTGGTAAGGGAGAAAAGATAAGAGAGGGTAAGGATATTGCTATCTTGTCAATAGGCGCTATTGGAATAAATGCTATTATTGCAGCAAATGAGCTTGCTAAGGAGTCAATTGAAGTATCTATCTATAATATGCGTTTCTTAAAGCCAATCGACGCAACTATGCTTGAAGAGGTCTTTGCTAATTTTGACAATATCATTACAATAGAAGACGGTGTTGAAAATGGTGGGTTTGGTTCTGCTGTTTCGGAATATGCAACTGATAAGGGATATAAGAACTTTATATTTAGAATGGGAATTAAGGATAAGTTTATTGAACATGGCTCTGTCTTAGAACTACAAAAGCTATGCAAAATTGATTCGCATAGCTTAGTTTCAAGGGTTAAAGAGATTCTTTCTAAGTAGGATTAGAAAATAAATACTTCTTTCTATTTCTTAGTTTCTTTCTTTTCCGCAGTTTCTTTCTTGTCAACTGTCTCTTTTTTGTCTGCTGCAGGTTTTGGAGTGGAAGGTTTTTCAATTTTAACTCCTAATGGAATAACATCAATCAGAACATCATTCTTATTAACGATTTGTCCTGCCTTAATATTGATTGCCCCAATTGTTCCATCTATTGTAGAACAAAGCTCATTATCCATTTTCATTGCATGTAGTGTAAATAGAGGGTCTCCTTTCTTTACTTTCTGCCCTTTTTTCACAAATATATCTATAATTGTTCCTGGAATAAATGCATATATCTGTCCTGGTTCAACCTTAACATATAATTGGCGATAATGAGTTCTAATATCTGGTTTAATATCTGACATAATCTTTATTTAATTCGATTTAATAATTTAATTCTCTTTACTAATAATTATTTAGAATGGAGGAATACCATGTTTCTTCCATGGGTTCTCAACAACCTTACTTCTTGTCATATCAAGAGCATGAATTAAATACTTACGAGTTTCGCTTGGCTGAATTACAGCATCAACATATCCATAAGAAGCAGCAACATAAGGGTTGGCAAACTTCTCTTTGTATTCTTGAATTTTCTCTTTACGCATTGCATCAGGGTCTTCTGCTCCAAGAATTTCAGCTTTAAAAATAATGTTTGCAGCACCCTCAGGTCCCATAACTGCAATTTCAGCTGTTGGCCATGCAAAAACAAAGTCTGCCTTTAGGTGATTTGAACACATAGCAATATATCCTCCTCCGTATGCTTTTCTTAGAATAACAGTTATCTTTGGAACTGTTGCTTCAGAGAATGCATAAAGGATTTTAGCACCATGTCGAATAACTCCAGCATGTTCTTGGTCAACGCCAGGAAGATAACCAGGAAGGTCTTCAAAGGTAATAAGAGGAATTTGGAAAGCATCGCAGAATAGAATAAATCTTGCAGCTTTATCAGATGAGTTACAATCTAAAACCCCTGCCATTTCCATTGGTTGATTTGCAACACAGCCTACTGTGTCTCCATTAATACGTGCAAATCCTACAACAATGTTTTTTGCAAATAGCTCATGAACTTCTAAGAAGTCAGAATTATCTGCAATAGATTTTATAATAAGCCTAACATCATAAGGTTTTGCTGGATCTGTTGGGAATATTTGATTAATCTTATAGTCTTTTGCTTTTGGTCTTTTCATAGCAAATCTCTCTGCTTTCTTAGTATTATTCCAAGGAATATAAGTGAATAGAGCCTTGATTTGTTCAAAGCATTCCATTTCACTTTCTGCAAAGAAATGTGCATTACCAGAAACTTCAGCATGAACTCTTGCTCCACCAAGGTCTTCTTGAGAGATTTCTTCTCCTAAAACTGTTTTTATAACATCAGGTCCTGTAATAAACATTTTAGAAATCTTATCTACAACGAAAACAAAGTCTGTTAGGGCTGGCGAATAAACCGCACCACCTGCACAAGGACCAAGTATAACTGATATTTGAGGGATAACGCCTGAGGCCATTGTGTTACGGAAGAATATCTCACCATAACCAGCCAAAGCATTAACACCTTCTTGAATACGAGCACCGCCTGAGTCATTAATTCCTATGATAGGAACCTTAAACTTCATTGCGTGATCCATGATTTTGCATATCTTTTTAGCATGCATATAACCTAGTGAACCACCAGCAACTGTGAAATCTTGCGCATAAATACAAATTGGATAACCATTGATTGTTCCTGTACCTGTAACAACTCCGTCACCAGGAAGAATCTTCTTATCCATATTAAAATCTTTACCCGAGTGTTGGATAAAAAGGTCATATTCGTGGAAAGAACCCTCGTCTAATAACTCTAAGATTCTTTCTCTTGCTGTTAGCTTGCCAGTTGCCTTTTGCTTCTCCATAGCTTTTTCTCCACCACCTTGAAGTAAAGACTGCATTCTTGCTTTCAGCTCTTGTGTCTTTCTGTTAATTGACATATTTTCAACCATATATTGAACACTAAATTGAATTGTAACTTGCAAAAATACACTAAAAAGGATAGTTATCCAAATTTAAACCCCTTTTTCATCCTATTGATAAAATTTATTTAGATTTTCAATTTTGAATAAGTAATTAGATATGATAAAACTAAGATGTCCAAAAACCCTATTAATAGGATAGATAATATTATAAGAAATTGCGGTATTAAATTTATTTCTTGTCTAATTGCGATAATAGCTCCGAGCAGCCATCTTCCAAAAGGTCTAAGACATATTCAAAACCTTTTTTACCTCCGAAATAAGGGTCTGGAACAATCTTATCTTTATGCTGAGTGAAGAAATCATGCATAGGAACAATCTTTTCTAATAGCTTTCCTTCTGGGCAAAAACTCCTTACATTCCTAAAGTTCTCCTCATCCATTACAACTATTAAATCAAATTCATAATAGTCTTCTTTGTTGATTGGTCTTGAGATGCTGGTAATATCATATCCTCTATTTAAGGAGTGTTGTATCATCCTTGGGTCTGCTTTTCCTCCTTCGTGGTAGTTGGATGTTCCTGCTGAGTCAATAAAATATTCTTTGGTTAGATTTTTGTCTTCAATTAGTTTTTTCATAACAGCCTCTGCTGCTGCTGAACGACAAATATTCCCCAGGCAAACAAATAATATCTTTTTCATAGTAGTTTTTTTAGTTAAATGCTATACTTCCTGCATCTTACACAACTTAGAATAGATGCCATTTATTGCAATAAGTTCTTTATGAGTTCCTATTTCTCTGATTTCTCCCTTATCCAAAACGATTATCTTATCTGCATTTACTATGGTTGAAAGTCTATGAGCTATTATTATTGAAGTTCTTCCTATGGTTATTCTTGAAATTGCATCTTGAACTAATCTTTCATTTTCGGTATCTAATGCAGAGGTTGCTTCGTCAAGGATTAGTATTTCTGAGTTTTTTAAGATAGCTCTTGCAATGCTTAATCTCTGCCTTTGACCTCCTGAAAGAGTAGAACCCCTATCACCAATCATTGTATCGTAGCCCTGAGGCAAAAGCTCAATAAACTCATGTGCATTTGCAATCTTGGCAGCGTTTTCAACTTGTTCTAAGCTGTAGTCTTTAAATCCAAAGGTTATATTATTGAATATTGTATCGTTGAAAAGGATTGTGTCCTGAGTTACTATTGAGATTTGATTTCTAATTTCTTTTGAGTGAATATCTCTACTATTAATATTATCAAATAATATCTCTCCTTGGCTTGGCTCATAGAATTTTGGAATAAGGTCAATCAAAGTACTTTTTCCACTTCCTGAAGATCCAACAATTGCTGTTGTCTTTCCTTTTTCAAATACTATATTAATATTTTTTAGGACAGGCTCATTAGTATATGAGAATGATACATTATTAAATACTATCCCTTTTTCTAATTTTGGGAAGGAAATAGGATTAGTAGGCTCTTTAATATTATTTTCAATTTCAAGGATATCAACAATTCTATCAATAGATGCCTTCCCTTTTTTAATATTAAAGAAAGAAGTTGGGATATCTTTTGCAGGCTTAATGATAAGGGTGAAAAGAACAAGATAAACAATAAATAGTTCTGGACTAAGGGTAGGAGATGTTGAAAGAACACTTGATGAACCAAAGAGCAAAAGTCCAATAAGCATAGCATTTCCAAAAAACTCACTCATTGGAGAGGCTAAATCAACTTTCCTATATATTCCATTTCTTAAACGAGTATAGGATGCATTGAAGTGAACAAACCTCTCGTTCATCATTTCAATTGCTGTATGTGATTTAATTATCCTAAGTCCTGAAATGGTCTGCTCAATTATTGAAACAAGATTAGAGTTCTTTTGTTGAAGATGTTTTGAACTACTTCTTAGGTTCCTACTTACTAAAGACACTAAGGCAGAAACTATAGGGAAAACTAATAAAACCGTTAGGGTTAGTTGATAATCAATATAAATAAGAACAATAAAATATAGCAGAACAGTTATTATTGCTGAAAATAAAGAGATTATTGATCTTAAAACATTCTCATCATATTCTATAACATCATTGCTTATTCTTGAAATAAGGTCTCCTTTTCTATGAGTATTAATATAGGAAAGGGGTAGGGAAACATATTTTTGGAATAGTTTATTCCTTATATTCCTTAACATCCTATTTCTAACTGATGCAATGATAAACGATGCAAGATAAGTAAAGACATCCTTAAAGAAATAGATAATAAAGATTAGGGAGCCAAATATAAATAATGCTTTCTCTTTCCCAAATGCAATAATAGTATCATATACATAGCCTAATATATCATCTAATATAGAAGGATTTGCAACAA
This sequence comes from Bacteroidales bacterium, assembly GCA_041673165.1. Taxonomy (GTDB): domain Bacteria; phylum Bacteroidota; class Bacteroidia; order Bacteroidales; family P3; genus UBA10566. The sequence continues at coordinate 44,104 of JBAYYI010000001.1, read as the reverse complement.
CATTATTTGTAAGCCCTTCTTCAAAAAGGACACTTAGGAAATTAGAGGCAGAAAGAATGGAAGCAATAGAGAAAATGGTTGCAAGGCAGACTAAAATAAAATATAGAATAATATTTATAATGTATGGCTTTGCAAATATCCAATTAAAGCTTTTCCTCATTTTGCTTTGAATCTTTTAGTAAATCCCAACATAATTCATTGGAGTGATTGCCTTCATCCTTTGTTTGACATCTTCACTAATATCCAATCCATCAACAAACTCAGCAATGGTTTCAGCATTTACCTCTGTGTTGGTTCTTGTTAAATCTTTAAGAACTTCATAAGCATTTGGATATCCAATTGAGCGAAGGATTGATTGAAGAGCTTCAGCAACAACAGGCCAGTTATTATTCAAATCTCTTTCAAGTGCAGGCTTATTAAGTAGTAATTTGTTTACTCCCTTGATAATTGAATTTAAAGCAATAATTGTATGAGCTAAAGGCACTCCTATATTTCTTGTTACCGTTGAGTCGGTTAAATCTCTTTGAAGTCTTGAAATTGGAAGCTTTGATGAAAGGTGTTCAAACATTGCATTAGCAAAACCTAAGTTCCCTTCAGCATTTTCAAAATCTATTGGATTAACCTTGTGAGGCATAGCAGAAGAACCTACTTCACCTTCTTTAATCTTTTGTTTGAAATACTCCATAGAAACATAAGCCCAAATATCCTTACAAAAGTCCATTAAGATAGTGTTTATCCTTTTAATGGCATCAAAGTAAGCAGCCATATTATCATAGTTCTCAATCTGGGTTGTGTATGTTTGACGGTCAAGTCCTAAGTCAGAACAGAAATTATCTGCAAATAAAACCCAATTAGTTTTAGGGAAAGTAACTTTGTGAGCATTGAAATTGCCAGTTGCTCCACCAAACTTTGCTTCAAATGGAATTAGAGCAAAATATGCTAATTGTTGTTTTAAGCGATAAGAAAATACTTTGATTTCTTTTGAAAGCATGGTAGGAGAGGCTGGTTGCCCGTGAGTGTGAGCAAGCATAGGAACTCCTTCCCACTCCAATATCTTTTCATCCAAAAGTTCAATAACATCATTAATCAAAGGCAGGTAAACATCTTCTTGACATTCTTTTATGCTTAAGGGAACTGCAGTATTATTAATATCTTGTGAAGTTAGTCCAAAGTGAATAAACTCATTCCATTTCTCAAGCCCAAGAGCTGAAAACTTCTTTTTAATAAAGTATTCAACAGCTTTAACATCATGGTTTGTTATTTTCTCAATATCTTTAACCTCTTGTGCATCGTTTTCAGAGAAGTTTCTATAAATATCTCTTAGTGTTTCAAAGTTGTTTCTATCGAAATCAACTAATCCATCTAATGGTATATTACATAAAGCAATAAAATATTCTATTTCAATGCGTGTCCTATAATTAATTAATGCCTTTTCTGAAAAATAATTAGCCAGTGGCTCAACTTGTTTTCTGTATCTTCCATCAATAGGAGATATAGCAAATAATGAATTCATAATCTATAATTTATTGTTTATCAATTTTCCTGAATCAATCAGTTGTTTTAGTATTGGTGAGCGGAGAGCTTTTTTCATTGCATCAATATGGCGTTGACCATGACAGTCAGAACCAACTAAATCAATCATATCTTCTTTTATCAAATACTCAGCTACTTCCTTAACCTTAGGCCCATAATATCCTGTAAGAGAACAAATATTCATTTGAAACAGTATCCCCCTATCTTTTAGTGATACGTATTTCTTCTTATCCTCATAGAAATAAAGAAAACGTTCTGGATGTGCAAGAACTAAGTTAAAGCCAGCTAATTGCAAATCAAATAACCATTTCTCATAAGCCATAGGCTCAGTAGTCATTGGAAATTCAATTAAGACGTAATTATCTGAAAAAGTTTTTATTTGATTGTTTTTTATCCTCTCGCTAATGTCATCGTCCAATAAATACTCGCCACCAACTTCAATTTGTAGCTTAATACCATTAAACTTTGCATTTCTTCTCAACTCTTCTACCTTGGTATCTAATATCTCTATTCCTTCTGGAAAGCTATTATAATATACGTGGGGTGTTGTGATAACTTTTTTATAGCCAAACTCTTCCATTTGTTTTAGAAGAAACATTGACTCTTCCATTGATTTGGAACCGTCATCAATACCAGGAATAAAATGAGAATGAATATCAGTTACAAGTACAGATAAATCTATATCTTCACTTAATTCTTTTTTCTTGGATTTGAATATATTAAACATAAAGAATTAGTTCTTAAATTCCTTTATGGTTTTAATTGGATCCTCTGCGCCGAAGACTGCATTTCCTGCAACCAAACAATCAGCACCAGAGGCTATTAATTTTTTATAATTCTTAAGACTTACTCCTCCATCAACCTCTATCAAACAATTTGGAGATTTCCTATCTATTAATTCTTTAAGCTGTTTAATCTTATTGTAGGTGTTTTCAATAAAGCTCTGTCCTCCAAAACCTGGATTAACACTCATCAAAAGCACAAGGTCGCATTCTTGGATTATATCTTCCAAAACGCAAATTGGTGTGTGAGGGTTTAGAACAACACCTGCTTTCATACCTAAACTCTTAATTGAGGTTATGCTACGATGCAAGTGACGGCAAGCTTCATAATGAATGGTTATGATATCAGCACCAATTTTTTGAAAATCTTCAAAGTACCTATCAGGATCTACAATCATTAGATGTACATCAAGTGGTTTCTTCGCATATTTCTTAATATATTTGATTACAGGTTGACCATAACTAATGTTAGGAACGAAAACTCCGTCCATAACATCAATATGAAACCAATCTGCTTCACTCTCATTTATTAATTCAATATCTCTTTTCAAATTGCCAAAGTCAGCTGACAATAACGATGGTGCTAAAATCATTCCAATTCAATTTTTTGCCTAAACTATTTTAGGATTAGTATCTTTTTCTATCGCCTGAACGATTGTCACGATCACTTGATCTTCTGTCAGCACCACCTGATGATCTTCTATCTGAAGAGCCAGTTGATCTTCCGCCTGATCTTCTATCTGAAGAGCCTGATGATCTTCTGTCAGAACCACCTGATGATCTTCCTCCTGATCTACGGTCTGAACCACCTCTGTCTCTTGAAGATGAGTTTCTTGGTTGTGCAATTTCAACAGTGATTGGACGTCCTTGAACAAATTGATCTTTAAAAGCTTCAATAACAATATCTGCCTTATCTGCTCCTACTTCAATATAAGAGAAATTATCTAAGATATCAATCTTGCCTATTTCGATGTTTCTGTCTTGAGTGAAGTCGTTTATCATTCCAATTATACGCTGAGGAACAACTTTGTCTTTATGTCCTATGCTTATAAATAGACGTTGGAAGTTTCCATCCTTATAACCGCCATCTCTGTCGCCTCCTCTATCTCTGTCGCCTCTGTCTCTACCTCTACCTCTGTCATCTCTTCCACCTCTATCATCTCTGTCTCTTGAACCTCTTGATTCATCAACATTTAAGTCTGGTGCTCCTCTATAATATTCTAAGAAACGGTTAAACTCTAATGATACAAACTTACGAATTAACTCTTCTTTGTCCATACCCTCCAATTTCTTCATAATATCTGGAAGGAAGGTTTCGATTTCAGCATAGTTTACATCAACATTTTCAACCTTATCAATCATATTGAAAAGTTGTTTAGTACAAACTTCTTTCCCTGTTGGTATTTGAACCTTAGTGAATTCTTGTTTGATTTGACGCTCTAAATCTTTTATCTTATACTTTTCCTTTAAGTGGATAATAGCAATAGAGATTCCTAATTTATCAGCCCTACCTGTTCTACCACTACGGTGAACATATTGCTCCAATTCGTCAGGAAGATTATAGTTAATAACGTGGGTTAAATCATTTACGTCAAGTCCTCTTGCAGCAACATCGGTTGCAATAAGCAATTGAACATTTTTATGACGGAAACGACTCATTACATGGTCTCTTTGAGCTTGTGATAAATCTCCATGAAGACTATCTGCATTATAACCATCTCTGATTAATTTGTCTGCAACATCTTGAGTTTCAAGTTTTGTTCTACAGAAAACAATTGCGTAAATGTTTGGGTAATAGTCAGCGATACGTTTTAGTGCTGAGTATCTATCCTTAGCTTGAACTAAGTAATAGAAGTGACTAACACTATCTGAACCTTGATTTCTTGTTCCTATTTGAATTCTAACAGCGTCTGCCATATAGTTACTAGCTATACGCTCAACCTCTTTAGGCATGGTTGCAGAAAACAAAAGAGTATTCCTTTTTTCAGGAGCTTGACTAAGAATATTATCTAAATCATCCTTAAATCCCATATCCAACATTTCGTCAGCTTCATCAAGGACAACATATTTGATTTTGGAAATATCTACTCTACCTCTATTAATAAGGTCATTCATTCTACCAGGAGTTGCGACAATCATCTTCACTCCTCTTTTCAACGCACGTATTTGAATATCTATGCTTGCGCCTCCATAGACAGGAAGAATAGTACATCCATTTATATATTTTGCGTAATTTTGGCAATCTTTTGCAATTTGCATACAAAGTTCCCTTGTAGGACAAAGGACTAAGACCTCGGTGTCTTTATTTGAATAATCCATCTTTTGGATCATTGGCAACCCAAAGGCTGCTGTTTTACCTGTACCTGTTTGGGCTAATGCAACAAGATTCACATCTTGATTAAGCAATATTGGTAAGGTTTCTGCTTGAACGGGCATAGCATTTTCAAAGCCAAGCTCATCAATTGCTTTGAGGATCTCTGGACTAATGCCCAATTCTTTAAATGTCATATATTTTTATTTAGTAATTAATCTGCAAAAATACAAATAAAAATTCTAATATTCGGAAATAAAACGAATTAAAGTTATTTTCTCGATAGAAATGACCTATATTTAACTATCTTTCTTTGATTAAATTTTCTAAACCTTGATTTCAATTTATTGAATCGCTGTTTTAAATTTCTAATTCTTAGCTTTAAATTATTCTTTCTTTGATTCATTTTGCTAAGATGCCCATCTCACGCTGCTAAGATGCCCATCTGAGTAAGCTAAGATGCCCATCTGAGTAAAATGATATAAAGAGATAGGATTTTAATACGGCGTTTTAGGGTTTTCTTCCCTTGGTTTTAGTCTTTTCTTTCGTAGTAGAGATTTTCTTTTCTTTGGCTTCCATCACCTATTGAAACCTCTAAGATAAGCTCTTTATTAGTTAGCTTCTTTATTTTCATAATTGAAGTATCCTCAGCACCCAATAAATAGGAATATAGACTACTATCTCTTATGAAATATCTAACATTAACCTCTTTTTGCCCATTTGTTATAAACAAAGTGCTATCCTGCCTAAAAGTATTGAAAAGAGGAGGATACTGAGTCATATCTAAGGTGTCGGAGCCTATGTTAGAATTTCCAATAGTTAGGATATGTTGCCATTTCCCAACAATCTTCCCATCTCCATTCTTACATGAAATAAATAATGTTGTGACTGCCAACCCAAGAATCATTATAACTGCCTTTGCTTTCATATCATTGATTAATCATTTCTTTAATCTGCGAAATTAAGTATTAATTTTCAAACAAAAGATTGAATTTGAAAATATCTTATTCTAAAACTGAGAATAAAATAAAAAACTGATTACCTTTGTGCTTTAAAACAAAAAAGAGATTAAATCATAATTAATGCTAAGGGAAACGATTATGGACAACACAATTAGAGAAGAAATCAAAGAAATTGCTGAAAAGTATTTTGACGAAATTGTTGAGTATCGTCGTCATTTTCACAAACACCCCGAGCTTTCCACTTTTGAAGAAAACACTTCTAAGTTTATATGTTCTAAATTAGATGAGCTTGGTTTAAAGTATAAGAAAAACGTTGGAGGCTATGGCATTTATGGTTTTGTTGAAGGAATTAATCCACAAAAAGATTGTGTTGCACTAAGGGCAGATATGGATGCACTGCCAATTAGGGAGGAAACTGATTTGGAATTTAAGTCGGTTAATGATGGGGTTATGCATGCCTGTGGTCACGATGTTCATATGTCTTCTTTGCTTGGAGCAATAAAAATAATAAGAGATTTAAGAGATAAGTTTGAGGGTAGAGTTATGTTTATTTTTCAGCCCTCAGAAGAAACTTATCCAGGGGGAGCATTGAAAATGTTAAGAGATGGAATTTTCGATGAGGTTTTGCCTTCTAAGATTTTTGCTTTTCACGCCACTCCCGAAATGGATTGTGGATATATTGGCATGAAGGAAGGGAAGTCTATGGCTTCAACTGATGAGATTTACATTGATATAATTGGAAGAGGGGGTCATGGTGCAACTCCAGACTTAAACATTGACCCAATTGTTGCAGCCTCGCATGTGGTGATTGCTCTCCAAACAATTGTTTCAAGAAATGCCAGTCCAACCATTCCAACAACTTTTTCAATAGGTAAGTTTATTGCAGATGGGAGAACAAATGTAATTCCAAATTCTGTTCATATGGAAGGAATAATTAGAACATTTGATGAAGATTGGAGGAAGGAATGCCATGCTTTAATTGAGCAAATTTCAACTCAAACTGCAAAGGCTTTTTCTGCTGAGGCAAAGGTTTTCATTGACCATGGATATCCTTTTGTTTATAATAATCCAGGCTTAACTAAGTATGCATTTGAGCTTTCAAAAGATTACTTAGGAGAAGATAAGGTATTGAATATTGATGCAAGAATGACCGCAGAAGATTTTTCTTATTTCGCACAAAAAGCTCCAAGCTGTTATTTTAGGGTCGGAACAAGAAAAGCAGGAAAGCCGATAACTAATTTACACACCTCAACTTTAGATATTGATGAAGAAAGCATTAAAAATGCAATGGGAGTATTGTCCTATTTTGCAATTTGCTCTTTAATTGCTAAGTAATTCATCTTTTTAGTTTAACTTTGCACTTTAAATGTAGTTTTGTGGGAGTAATCAACATTAAGGGCAAGACCTTTGAGAAGTATATTAGTAGGCAAGAAATCGATTTAATCATTAAGTCTTTAAGCCAGAGAATCAATAGAGATTATCTTGGAAAAGAAATATGTTTTATTGTTGTTTTGAATGGTGCTTTTATATTTGGAACAGACTTATTCAAACAAATTGAAGGACTGCCAACAATTAGTTTCATTAAAGTATCTTCCTATGATGGGCTTTTGTCAACAGGGAAGATGAAAGAATTAATTGGTCTCAATAGCGACATTAAGGGTAAGGACGTAATTATTGTTGAAGACATAGTTGACACAGGCAACACGATGGAGCTTATTCTTGAAATGCTAAGAAAGAAAGAGCCATCCTCGCTTGAGATTTGCACCCTAATGTTTAAACCACAATCATTTAAAAAAGATTTTAACATCAAATACATAGGTAGGGAGATAAGTGACGAGTTCATTATTGGATACGGGTTTGATTTTGATGAGTACGGAAGAAATTTAAAAGATATCTATCAGATAAAAAATGAGATATAGCAATTCACTAATCACAAAACTGAAAATACTATGTTAAGTATCGTATTATTTGGACCTCCAGGATCGGGGAAAGGAACTCAATCAAAAATGCTTATTGAGAAGTATAACCTTACCTATATTTCAACAGGAGACATACTTAGGAAAGAAATTGTTGAGGGAACAGAAATAGGACTTCAAGCAAAAGACATTATTAATAAAGGAGGACTTGTTGATGATGAAATAATTGTTCAGATAATTGAGAAGACAATTGAAAACTCCACAACAGGAGGAATACTCTTTGATGGTTTCCCAAGAACAGTCGTTCAAGCATATATCTTAGAAGGTTTGCTTCACAGAATGAACCGTCGTCTTCTATGTCTGCTTTCATTGGAAGCTCCAAGAGATTTGTTGATTGACAGAATGATTAAGAGAGCTGCAATCGAGGGTAGGGAAGATGATAAGAAAGATGTTATTCTAAACCGTTTCAATGAATATGACAACAAAACTATTCCTGTTGCAGAGTTCTACAAAGAGAAAGGTATATATTGCCCAATTGATGGAGTTGGAACAGTGAATGAAGTCTTTGAAAGATTGGAATCAGTAATTGATAAAACTCTTGAGAATGCCTACAGAAATATAATCTTATTTGGACCTCCAGGCTCAGGAAGAGGAACACAGGCAAAGAACTTAGCTGAGAAATATGAATTAGTTTATGTTTCAACAGGAGCAATGATTAGAGATGAGATTATGGCTGGAACTGAAATAGGAAAAGAATGTCAGCCTTATATAGAAGAAGGTAATAATGTTCCAGACCTAATAGCCATTCAGCTTATTGAGAAGAAGATTAAAAACAATCAAAATTCAAAAGGCTTCTTATTTAAAGGGTTTCCTTCAACCTATGTCCAAGCTTACATTATGGACGGAATCTTAGAGAAGAAACATACTTCAGTAACCTGTATGATTGAAATGAAATCAAGTTCTCTCCAATGTATTAAGAGATTAACTCAAAGAAGCAAGACAGAGAGAAGAAGAGTTTATGATATGGACCCTGAAATAATTATTCATCGTCTTGAAAGCTACGAAGAGTCAGCAGCAAAGGTTAGGTCATACTACCAAAATAAAAACAAATATTATAGCGTTAATTCTGACGGCCCTGTTGATGTTGTTTTTGAAACCCTTTGCGACATTGTTGACCAGGCTCTAAAGAAAGCCTAATTTAATTAAAAAAGATAACTAAGAAAATAAAATAATATGCGTTCAAATTTTGTAGATTATGTGAAGATTAACTGTAGGAGTGGGAAGGGAGGCCCGGGTAGCACCCACCTCTTAAGATCACGTTTGACAGCTAAGGGAGGTCCAGATGGAGGAGATGGAGGAAGAGGAGGCCATATTATTTTAAGAGGTAATAGACAGTTTTGGACTCTTTTACATCTAAAATACACTAAACATTTAATTGCTCAAATTGGAGGGCCAGGAGGCAAGAGTCGTCTTACTGGTGCTGATGGTAAAGATATTATTATTGATGTGCCACTTGGAACAATTTGTAAGGATGAATTGACAGGCGAGATTGATTGCGAAATTGTTGAAGAAGGTCAAATGGCTATTGTTGCAAGAGGAGGAAGAGGGGGGCAGGGTAACGACCATTTTAAATCCTCAACTTTCCAAACACCTCGTTTTGCACAACCAGGCGAAGATGGACAAGAGCTTTGGAAGATTATTGAGCTTAAGATATTAGCTGATGTTGGACTTGTTGGTTTTCCAAATGCAGGAAAGAGCACTCTTCTTAGTGTTATTTCAGCAGCTAAGCCAGAAATTGGAGATTATCCTTTCACTACCTTAGTTCCTAACCTTGGAATTGTTGGATATAGGGATGATAAATCTTTTATTATGGCAGATATTCCAGGTATTATTGAAGGAGCATCAGAGGGTAAAGGCATAGGACTTCGCTTCCTTAGACATATTGAAAGAAACTCCTTACTACTTTTTATGGTTCCTTGCGACACCGATGATATTAAGAAAGAATATAATATACTATTAAAGGAACTTGAAAACTTTAATCCAGAGCTAATGGATAAGGATAGAATTCTTGCAATAACTAAGTCTGATATGTTAGATGAGGGAATGATAGAGGAGATGAAAAAACTTCTACCAAAAGACATAAATTCTTTATTTATTTCTTCAGTTGCTGGCAAAGGACTAATGGAATTGAAGGATTTAATTTGGAAAAAGCTAAATGAAGAGATTGATAGATAAAGACACTGAGCTTTTTTATCTGATTAACGGACAAAGGAATGATTTTTTGGATTATGTTTTTTCATTCCTTAGTCATAATCTAAGTTTCATTATTGTTATTCTTGCCGCAACTGTTTTTCTTACAATTAAAAAATTCAAGAAAGAGTTTTGGGTTCTAATTATCTTAGTTGCCCTATCATTTCTTTTGGCAGACAGAATATCTGTTCTTTGCTTTAAGGATATTTTTGAAAGGCTTAGACCCAGTCATGCTTTGGAAGGGGTTAATTTAGTAAAGCTTGAGTCCTGGAAACTTGTCTTTGACCACAAAGGAGGACAGTTTGGTTTTGTTTCTTCTCATGCTGCAAATGTTTTTTCTCTTGCAACAATCTTCTTTTTCCTTGGCAGAAAACACAAAGTCTTCTCTATAATGATAATTCTATGGGCAGTATTAGTTGCTTATTCAAGAGTTTATTGTGGAGTTCACTACCCAGGGGATGTGATTTGTGGAGGCTTGCTTGGAATACTAATTGGCTATCTTATTATATTACTATATAAGCTCTCTCAAAAGAAGTTCAAATTCTTATCTCGAGATATAAATAATTAGGATTGATATGTCTGATGGAGAAACTCCACTTATGCGAGAGGCTTGTCCTATTGTTTTTGGGCGAATCTTTGTTAGCTTTTCCCTTGCCTCGAAACTAAGTGAGTTAAGGGCTTGATAGTTGAAATCATCCTTAATTATTAGGTTCTCATACTTTGATAACTTCTCTGATATTTCTTGTTCCTTAATAATATAGCTCTTATACTTTATCTTAATTTCTGCAGATTCAATCACCTCTTCTTTTATGCTTTCCTCAATTTCATCTATCTTTTCTTTAAGATAAGGGATATTATCATTTAGATCCATAAGTGTTATTTGAGGACGAAGAATTAGTTGACCTATCTTTGTTTTTTGATTTATTTTAGGAGTATCTTTTTCTTCAAACAATGAGTTTACCTCATCTGGGTTTGCACTCTTGTTTTCAATAAAAGATATTAAATCGTTGCAGCTTTCAGTCTTTCTTTCAACTCTTTCCATCCTCTCTTTAGAAGCTAAACCAATAGCATAAGAAAGAGGAGTCAGTCTTTGGTCTGCATTGTCTTGACGCAAAAGGATTCTAAACTCTGCTCTTGAAGTAAACATTCGATAAGGTTCATCAACTCCTTTTGTAATTAGGTCATCAATCAAAACACCAATATAACTTTCTGAGCGTTTAAGAACAAAGGCTGGCTTTTCGTTAAGTTTAAGATGTGCATTTATTCCTGCCATTAAGCCTTGAGAACCTGCTTCCTCATAGCCTGTTGTTCCATTTATTTGTCCTGCAAAGTAGAGGTTTTCTATTTGTTTTGTCTCTAAGGTATCTTTTAATTGTGTTGGAGGGAAATAATCATATTCAATAGCATAACCAGGCTTTTGTATTACTGCATTTTCAAACCCTTTTATCTTTTGCAAAGCTTCATATTGAACGCTTAGGGGAAGAGAGGATGAAAAACCATTAACATAAAATAAACTCGTGTAGTTGCTTTCTGGTTCTATGAAAAGTTGGTGTTGGGTCTTTCCTGCAAATCGGTCTATCTTATCCTCAATTGAAGGACAGTATCTTGGGCCCACTCCTTGAATTCTTCCTTGAAACATTGGGGAGTGTTCAAATCCTGTTCTTAATATATCGTGCACATCCAAAGAAGTATAAGCTAAATAACAACTTCTTTGAACAAGAGGTTGTTTTCTAAGGTTCATAAAAGAGAATTGTTTAGGGTCATCATCTCCTTTTTGTTCCTCTAATTTACTAAAGTCAATACTTCTTCCATCAACTCTCATTGGAGTTCCTGTTTTAAGAGTTAAGACATCAAACCCATAGTTATTATGTAGGTCTTCAGATAAACCCTTTGAATTCATTTCTCCTATTCTACCTGCTCCAAAGTTTTGCTGACCAATATGTATCTTCCCATTAAGAAATGTGCCATTTGTCAAGACGACACTTCTTGCCTGGATTTCTAATCCCATATTGGTTTTAACACCACAAACCTTGCCATTTTTTATATCCAAACCAATAACATCATCTTGCCATAGACTTAGATTTTCAATTGAATCTAAGACTTTATGCCAAACAACTGAAAACATTACATTATCAACCTGTGCTCTTGGGCTCCACATTGCAGGACCCTTTGAGCGGTTAAGCATTCTAAACTGTAGTGTGTTTTGATCGGTAATAAGTGCTGAATAGCCTCCTAAGGCATCAATCTCTTTAACAATTTGTCCTTTTGCAACTCCTCCCATAGCAGGGTTGCATGAAAGTTGGGCAATTGCATTAATATTTTGGGTAATAAGCAAAACAGAGGATCCTAAATTGGCTGCTGCGCAAGCCGCCTCACATCCTGCATGTCCTGCTCCAATAACTATAACATCAAACTTTTTAAACATTTTTCTTCCGCCTTTCTCATTTCTTTTTCTTCTTTCTCTGTCTTATCCTTTAAGCCTAAAAGATGTAGTACCCCATGAATAATCACCCTAAAGAGTTCTTGTTCAAATTCTTGATTTAGGCTTTTGGAATTATCTAAAACTCTGTCAATGCTAATAAATAAATCTCCTGAAACCTTATCCTTGTCAGAATAGTCGAAACTTATAATATCTGTAAAGTAATCATGATTTAGATAAGTCTTATTGATATTCAATAGGTATTCATCCTTGCAAAATATATAAGATATATCACCTACTTTCATTCCCCTTTTCTCAACCTCAGACTTAATCCAAGACTTAATCTTATTTTTTTTAGATAGGATATCCTTAGTTTCTACAAAATTAAAACTTATTGCCATTTCAATTATTATTATTCTTAAGAGTTAGCTAAGCTTTATTCTCCAATTGACTCTCCTACTGGTTTGCGAAGAATCATCTCCATAGATTTTTTCAAAACTATTGAACCTCTTTTATCTAATTTATATGGTTTCAACCAGCCTCCCATTGCTTCGAAAGCTCCAGGTTCTCCTTCTCTTGCAGCATAGAAATAATTAGACATTTCTTTTTCATCTATTTTCTTACCAACATAAATTGTATCTAATTGAAAAGCTGAAAGACTTCCTATTATTGCTTCTAATTTAGTTTCTTTATCTTTATCTTTAGCAGTAGGGATTGTTTTATATTCCCATGTTCCATTTGGTTTATAGGTTTTTGCATAGAATTTAAGTCTTGCATCATTTTGTTGCATTTCAAGTGGGAGTCTTATGGTTATATTTTTTGAGAAGGTATCTTTTAGTCCACATGTTTCATAGTCTGGTTGGTGATTTGACTTTAAAACAAAATAACCTGCGTTGAGAATATATTGTCTTCTGTGTGGAACAAGTTGATAGTTTCTTGTTAAGTCTTCAAATGAGAGCACATCTTCAAACTGCAAAGTCATCTCACTATTAATCGTGTCCTTTGTATGAGTAATACTTTCTAATGCACCCTTAGGCATTTTAAGCATTGACATATTAGGAGTAACGATTGTTGTATCTTGAGATGGATAGTAGTAATCGTTGAATTTCCCTAAGCATTCATTAGGGTTGTTTTCAACTAATATATATACTTTACCCTTTAAATCAATACCATTATTTGTTCTTTCCTCTTTTGATTTCTCGTTTAGATTTATCCATTTAAAATCGAAAGGCATCTTATATTTAATAATACATTCTATATCTCCATTACATGAATGATAGAATTTGCTTGGTGTTTTGCGAACAATGAATTCTGTTTCTTCTCTTGAAGCAAAATAATCAAAAACCTTTATAGCTCTTTCTCTTGCAAGCGATGAATACTCTTCTTTAACTATGTCTGCATCATCATAACCAATAATAGTAATCTTATAGAACTTTCCATTATTATTATCAAAAGCAACCTTATAAACACTATCCAAAGCATTTAGGGCATCTTCCGTATAGTTTGATTTTCTTGGTTCAAAACAAATATATGCTTCAAATTTCTCAGGGAATGAAATCTCAGCCTTAACCCCTCTTGTTGCTCTTTGCTTTTGAGGTGTTGGCATAATGATTTGGCTACAAGATGAGGTTGGTGTCTTTTGGGCAAAAAGGCTTGTCCCAACAACCATTATTATTAAATAAAGTATTATTTTTTTCATAGGACTTATGAATTAATTAAATCAATAATAATTTTCTCTGCTGTATATCCTTCTGCTTGTGAGGAATAGTTTTGAACTATCCTATGACGCAAAACAGATACTGCAACAGCCTTAATGTCTTCTATGTCAGGAGAGTATTTGCCTCTAAGCACTGCATGGCACTTAGCTCCAATAATTAAATATTGAGAGGCTCTTGGTCCAGCTCCCCATGAAAGATATTTTTGAGCAATTGGATGAACATTTGGAGTTGAAACTCTTGTTTTCTCAACCAAACGAACGGCATATTCATAAACATTATCAGTAACGGGAATCTTCCTAATCAAATCCTGCATTAGAATGATTTCTTCTTTTGATAATATCTTATCTACCTTAGTATTCATTCCTGTAGTGGTAGCTTTTAGTATGTTTATTTCTTCTTCAAAGCTTGGATAATCGAGCCAAAGCATAAACATAAAACGGTCAAGTTGAGCCTCAGGTAGGGGATAGGTGCCTTCTTGTTCTATTGGGTTTTGTGTTGCAAGAACAAAAAAAGGTTCTTCCAATATATTTGTATTTCCAGAAACAGTTACAGAATGTTCTTGCATGGCTTCCAAAAGAGCTGCTTGAGTTTTTGGAGGAGTTCGGTTAATTTCGTCTGCTAAAATAATATTAGCAAAGATTGGTCCTTTAATGAATTTAAATCTTCTGTTTTCGTCCAAGACTTCACTCCCAACAATGTCTGAGGGCATAAGGTCTGGTGTAAATTGAATCCTATTGTATGATAGTCCAAGAGCTGATGAAATAGTATTTACAAGTAATGTTTTTGCCAGGCCAGGCACTCCTACTAATAAGCAATGACCTTTTGAGAATATTGAAATTAGAACTTGGTCAATAATATCTTCTTGTCCAATTATTATCTTGCCTATTTCTTTTTTTAGTAATTGCGTTTTTTCAACAAGTGAATTTAGTTGATTGACTTCAGATGAGTAGTTATTAGAAGAGTCTTGCATAATTAATTGTTTTTCATCCAGTTCATTTTATAGTCACAATCCTTATAATCGTTGTCTATCTTAATGTATGTTTTAGAAATTCTATTCTCAGCCCACTCTATGACTGCCTTTGTTTTTGCAGCATCTAAAGTAGAGTTGTAAACCTTGTCATAGTCGTCCTTAAGGTTGATTTTGTGTTTTTCAGTCTTAGTATTAATCTTAATTAATCTATAAGCTGAACCAGATTCTGTTTTAAATGTTGTAGGTTTAATGATATCTCCTTGATTGTATTTCTCAAAATTAATCTTTTCAATGTTTCCCATCATTTCATTTGTATTATCTTTAGGGAAACGAGCATTTGCAGTATAAGGATTAATAATTTTCCCTCCTGTTAGTTTTGAAGGGTCATCGGAGAATTTCTTTATAGCATCTTCAAAACTAATTTCTTTATTGTTTATAAGGGTTTGAATACTATCTAATGCTTTCTTTGTTCTGTTAAGTTCTAATGATGAAACTTTTGGCATAATAAGAATATGGCGGCAGTTTATTTGGTCACCTCTTCTTTCAATCATTTGAATTATATGGAAGCCAAATTTAGATTCAAAAACAGGGGACACCTCTCCCTCTCTTAGTGGAAAGGCAACAGATTCAAATTCTGAAACCATAGCTCCTCTTGAAAAGAAACCAAGCTCACCTCCTTTTTTCGCACTCATCTCATCCTCAGAGTAAAGAGTAGCAAGGGTTGAAAACTTATCTCCTTTAAGAATTCTTTCTCTATAGCCATTAAGTTTATCCTTAATTATCTCTTTTTCTTCTTGAGAGATTTTTGGAGTAATAACTATTTGAGAGAATTCAAATTCTTGTTCAATTGTTGGAAGGCTATCCTTTGGAATGCTATTGTAGAAATCAGTAACTTCCTTAGGCGTTATTTTAACATCGGAAGTTATCTTCCCATTAATTTCAGTTATAAGTAAGTTTTCTTTAATTACGTCTTTATAAAACTCCTTTATCTCACTAATAGACTTATTCATCTGTCTTTCCAAGTTCTCTTTCGAGCCAGCTGAATTAATCATATAGTTAACACGAGTATCCATTTCTCTATTTATTTGGACATCGGGAATATTGACTGAATCAATTTCTGACTGATGAAGCATTAGTTTATTGATAAGAAGGCTTTCAAATATCTCACATTTGACATTAAAAGGTTCTTCAATTACTCCATAGTTTTGTTTTTGTTGTAGATATGTTGTTTCAAGTTCCGATTGCTTAATCATGTTCTTACCAACAATAGCAATAACTTTATCTAATACATTTGTTTGAGCAAAAAGGTTGGTTCCAAGTAAACAAACGAAACCGATAAGGATAAATTTCTTCATTAAATAAAAATTAATTGATTATGGAATTGAAAACGTCATCATATACCTTATAAGTATAATCTTTGCGTAATTTCTTTATCCACTGTTCTTCTAAATATTCTTGATAATCTGAAGTTGCAATACCTTTTGCCTCTTCAAGTAATTTTTGTGTTGGAGGAAGAATTGCGTGGGTAATAACAATATATTTCCTTTTGTCGTTTTCAACTTCAATAATATCACTAACTCCAACTTTCCATGGAGTTTTGTCAATCACCTTATTATCTCTCTTTTCAAACTTATTCCATTTACATTCGAAATACTTTGTAGTATCAGCTTTTATCTTGAAGTTCTTTGCTAATAGTGAAGTAATATCATCATTTGATTTATTCTTCTTAACTCCCTTTTCAATAATTTTCTTTGCCTTAACTAAATCAATATCTTTACTAAAGCTAAATATTGTTGCATCAGCTCTTTCTCTCCACTCATATTTTGCATTGTTATTCTTAAAGAAATGACTCAAACCAACACTATCAGTAATTGATTTATTCCAAATAAAATTATCTGTTATAGTGAAAATTAAGATACCATCTCTAAACTCATCAACTGTTGTCTTTAGCTCTGGGTGTTTGCTTTCTAATTTAGAATCGCCATAATCAAGAACTGCTTTGTCTGCAATTTTACTATAAAGCCTATGAATATATGTAGGGATATATTCAGGAGTTTGTTCTTCTTGCATGCTCTCGATAGCTTCCGCTAAATCTTTTTGAGTAAATGAGTAATCTCCAATAGTAAAAATCACTTCTCCTCCAATAAAGTTTTCTGGAACTTCCCATTTTGCAGAGAAAATAGAATCTGTAACTATTCCACTTACAGCAGCTATTTTTGTAATATCTTCTTTGAAATTATACTCTTGTTTACTCTTCTTAATAAACTCTTCAATTGTCCTATAACTTCTAACATCTCTTGCAATTCGTTGTTCGATATCCTTGCGCTGCTCTTCCAAGTCTTTCACCTTAACTAATGATAGAGGTTGAATTATATGCCAGCCATATCTTGTTTCAAAAGGTTTTGTATATTCTTTAAGTGGAGTTTGAATAATCATATCAGTGTATTCAATTGGCATATTAACAACTCTTTGGGCAGTAAGCACGCCTTGGGTTCTTGCAGAATACTTATCGTCTGAGTATTTCATAACAATTGAATCAAAAGGAATATTGTTTTGAATATCAGAATATGCTTGATTAATTATATCCTTACATTCTTCAGCACTTGAATGACTGTCAAAATTCACCCATATATGAGCAATAGTAGCAGTTGAAAAAGGTGCTGGTTTGCGATCGGTTAGTTTAATTACGTGATAGCCTCTTTGAGAACGAATAGGCATTGAAATCTCATTAACCTTTAAGCTATAGCAAGCAGATTCAAAAGGATAAATCATGCTAAATGAGGTGAAGTAGCCTAAGTCACCTCTGTTTCCTCTTGTTTTGTTTTGGCTCTCGTTAGCTTGTTGGTCTTTTGCTGAAGGATCTTCTGAAAACTGAACAGCTAAGTCACCAAAGTTCTCTCCCTTTATTATTCTTTTTCTAAGGTCTAAAGCCTTGTTATATGCCTCTAAGGTGTCTTTCGGAGTAGCATTAGTAGGAATCATAATTAAAATATGAGACGCTCTAATGATTTCTTTCGTGCGTTCAAAAGCCTCCTTAACCAATTCCTCAGTAACGGTTTTGTCGTTTAAGTATGGTTCAATTAATTGTTTTCTGTATGTACTAACCTCTTGAACATAGGAAGGCATGGTGTCAAGTCCTAACTTCCTTGCCTCAGCAAGTTTTAGCTTGAAGTTAATAAAAAGGTCTAAGTACTCATCTAAGTCTTTCCTTATTATTTTCTTCTCAGGATTTGGATTATTCCTTTGATACATTTCAATGAATGTCTCTTTAGAAATGTTTTCCCCAGCAACCGTAAGAACAATGTCTTTGTCTGTTTGTGCAAATGTAAATGAAGCTATTAAGCTAACTAATACAATACTGATAAATTTCTTCATGTCTAAATCTAAGTTGTTTTTGAAATATATTTTATTAACGAGAGTAGTTTGGAGCCTCTCTTGTAATTGTTATGTCGTGTGGATGACTTTCGGTATAACCAGCAGCAGTTATTTTAATGAATTTTGCTTGTTGTAATGCAGCAATATCCTTTGAGCCAGTGTAGCCCATTCCTGCTCTCAAGCCCCCAAGCAATTGATGAATAACCTCAGATATAGTTCCTTTAAATGGAACTCTTCCAACAATTCCTTCAGGAACTAATTTGTTTAAGTCTTCTTCCATATCTTGGAAATACCTATCCTTTGAACCTTGTTGCATAGCTTCCAAAGAACCCATTCCTCTATATGATTTATATTTTCTCCCTTCATAAATAATAGTATCACCAGGAGATTCCTCAACACCAGCAAGCAAAGAGCCAGCCATAATTGAACTTGCACCAGCAGCCAATGCCTTAACAATATCTCCAGAATATCTAATACCACCATCAGCAATAATTGGAATATTCATACCCTCCACAGCGTGTGCAACATCATAAATTGCACTCAGTTGAGGAACTCCAATACCTGCAATAATTCTTGTTGTGCAAATGCTACCAGGACCAATGCCCACTTTTAAGGCGTCTGCTCCAGCTTCCACAAGTGCAATTGCAGCCTCAGCAGTTGCAATATTACCAACAACTATATCAATATCTTTATATTTCTTTCTAACATTACGAACAACATCAATAACATTTTTGCTGTGACCATGAGCAGTATCAATAACAATTGCATCAACACCAGCACCAATAACAGCATCAATTCTCTCATACATATTAGGAGTGATACCAATTCCTGCTGCAACCCTTAATCTTCCAAGTTTATCCTTGCAAGCATTTGGTCTTTCCTTAACCTTAATAATATCTCTATATGTAATTAGGCCAACAAGTTCTCCTTTGTCATTAACAACAGGCAGTTTCTCAATCCTATGTTGTTGAAGAATATCTGCTGCTCTTTCAAAATCTGTGTGTTCAGGAGCAGTAACAACCTCTTTTGTCATCACTTCGGTAATAGGACGATGAAGATTTCTTTCAAACCTAAGGTCTCTATTTGTTACGATGCCAATTAATTTATGGTGATCATCAATAACTGGAATACCACCAATGCTATACTCTTTCATAAGAGCTAATACATCCTTCACAATTGCATCTTTTTGAATTGTAATAGGATTAATTATCATTCCATTTTCAGCCCTTTTCACCTTAACCACTTCAGCAGTTTGTTGTTCTATGCTCATATTTTTATGAAGAACACCAATACCACCAACTTGTGCCATTGCAATAGCTAACTTAGCTTCTGTAACAGTATCCATTGCCGCAGAAACGATTGGAATATTAATAGGAATATTACGTGAGAAGAACGTATTTGTTTGAACCTCTCTTGGTATAAGCTCTGAATAAGCAGGGACTAATAAAACATCGTCATATGTAAGTCCTTCGCCAACGAATTTGTTTGAATTTGAAAACATCTCTTTTGAATATATAATATCAGGCAAAGGTAGTATTTTTTTATTAATCCAAAAAATAAAAAATAGAAAAACTATCAACCCAATAAATTTGTCAAAACCCAAACTAAAAGTTTTTAATAAATAAAGGTTTAGGAGTTGGCACTAAGCTAACTTGTCTTAGTGCAACACTGAACCTATTAAAGTACATTTACAAAGAGTCACCGATTCACTCTACTAAGGGGTGTGAAACAGTGAAACAAACCCTCTTTTTCAATGTTTTACAAAAAAAAGGTGACTCTTTGGTCGAAAAACAGCCAAAAACACCAAAAAATTCTGTAGAATTAAAAAGCATTTTAGGTTAATTTTGAATTTCAAAATAAGAAAAGAGTAAAAACTATTGATTAATTCAGATAAATTTCGTATATTTGCATAATAGAATTGATATAGCTTAGTTCTCTAATATCTCAATTCAAAATTACCCTTAAATTTCCTTAAAATAAAATGATGCACATCATTCACCCCGAATGATGTGCATCATTTGCTATGAATCATGCACATCATTTGAATAATGAAACAGCGTTTCAGTAATTTATTACAGCGTATTAATTTTTTAAAGTGGTGATTCAAGAAAGCCTTTCAAAGATTTAATTTCTTAAAACAAAGATATAGAATAAGTCTATAAATACCAATCTCCTAATTCAACCATATCAAGATATCTAAATATCAAAACCTATACATATAGATAAAATAATATATTAGTTTATGCATATTCACTTATTCAAACCCCTATACTATGCATGAATGCATAAATTCGTATGGTATGTATATTACCCCTACTTTAGTGTAGGGGAATATAATATTAATAGGCTTTTATTTCTGATTATTCATTGGTGAATATCCGTATTTCCGCAGGGTAATTGATTTTTAATTTTGACAGATATTTTTTGATTATTGAGGCATGTTTCCACTGTTTTTGTCCAATCGTCTGACTATTAAGATTGTTTCCGTGTTTCCAACCCTATAGTAAGAGGAAACATGGAAACACAAATAATATATTTAATAGGTTCAGTGTTGCACTAAGACATTTAGCTTATTGCCAACTCCTAAACCTTTATTTATTAAAACTTTAACTTGATAAACTCCCTTTGCAAATCCAGTCAAATCAATATCTAATTTGTTTTGTTCTTATTTAAATATGTAGCATTTTTAAATGTCTGCCTATTACATAGGCGTTTCTAAGAGGTTGGGGTTGGTTTTGACGATTGAATAGTGGAGGAAAGTTGTTTATGAGGTTTGCTGCTTTGGGATAGTATTTAATATAATATATTTCTGCTGGGAATTAATTTGTTATTTTATATGGGTTTGGGCTTTGTTTTTATGGGTTTATACATATATATGATAAGGTTTTTGCTTTTCTTGTGTGGAAGTTGTAAAAATCATCGTACTTTTGCATGTTATTTATAATAGTATGACTTATGAAAAAACCAATTTTATATATATATGTTCTATTTGTTCTAATTTTTAGTTCAAATCTTAATGCTCAAATTCTTATTGGGCAAGGGGTTAAAAACCCAAATCCTATATTTAAGGCGTCTTCTGAGGGTTTGTCCTTTTCTCAATCTTTTTCTTTTCTTAGTTTAGAGGATATAAGGACTGAGGAGGGTGTTTTCTCTAAAATTAATATGGGAGATGATTTCGGCACGAGCCAAAAGGTTGGTATGCCTGAACTGCCTACTTACTCTCAACTCTTTGAACTGCCTTATGGTGCTGATGTTGAAATAGAGTATAGTAATATTGTTACTCAAACTTATTCATTGGAAACCTATGGTGGGAATAAAATTATTCCTTTTCAAAGGTCTATGTCTAAGAGTGAGGATGAGGTTTTGTTTGAAATAAACGAGAAGGCTTATCTTAGTAATGAGTTTTTTGGGAATGACTTGGTTGTGGTTGAGGAATTAGGTTTTATGGGTGGGGTTAGACTGGCTCGCTTGTCTGTTTCTCCAATTCAATATAATCCTGTATCAAATTCAATAATCGTTGTTATGTCTTTTGATGTTAATATTAGGTTTAAGAATATTGATATTAAGGCTAATCAAGAGGCTAAGCTTAAATATAATAACCAGCAATCTGCTTTTATTGGACAAAAAACTATTAATACTAAGGGTCTTTCTGCCTCTAATCCTTCATCTCCTATTGATAGACCTTTGAAAATGATTATCCTTTCTGACCCTATGTTTGAGAATGTTTTGCAGCCTTTTATTCGTTGGAAGAGGGAGAAAGGGATTGAGGTTATTGAAATGTATAAGGGTCAAACAAATGTTGGCTCGACAAATCAAGAGATGAAAGCCGCTTTGCAATCGTTATGGAATAATGCTTCTGCTGTGTCGCCTGCTGCTGATTATCTTTTGATTTGTGGAGATGTTCAACAAATTCCTGCGTTTGCTGCTACTACTGATCCAAGTAGTCCAGCTCCAACGGATTTATATTATGCTGAATATACTGGTGACTTTTTGCCAGACTTGTTTTATGGTAGGTTTTCCGCTCAAACTGTGGCTCAGATGGAAAACATTATTAATAAGACTATAAAATATGAGAAGAACTTAATGCAAGATAATTCTTATTTGAAGAAAACGCTTGTGGTTGCTGGTAGAGAAACGAACTCTCCTGCTCCTACATGTGGAAATGGGCAGATTAATTATCTAAAGGGTTATCTTCAAAACAATCCTAATATTGATACATTAGTTTATTATAATCCTGCATCGGGCAGTTTCTCCAATCAGATAAGAGATAGTATTGCAAGAAATGGGTATTCATACATTAATTATACTGCTCACTGCGACGAAACTGGTTGGGCAAGTCCTTCTCTTTCATCATCTGATGTTAAGAATATGAATAATCAAGGGAAGTACTCATTTTATGTAAATAATTGCTGTCTCTCAAGTAAGTTTAGTGATAATGAATGTTTTGCTGAAGCAATTCTAAGAGCAGATAATAGAGGAGGGATTGGTGCAATTGGGGGAAGTAATTATACATATTGGTATGAAGATTTTTACTGGTCGGTTGGTAGCAAGTCGCTAACTGTTAATCCTATTTATGATGCTAATAACTTAGGAGCTTACGATAGATTATTTCATAAAAACAATGAGCCTTTTTCAAAATGGCATACAACAGCTGGACAAATTGTTCAGGCGGGAAACCTTTCTGTTCAACAATATGGTTCAGACTTATCAAATTATTACTGGGAAGTATATCATTTGATGGGAGACCCTTCACTAACTCCTTATATTGGCTTGCCTCTAACGATGACAAGCTCTATTCCTGACTCAATACCTCTTGGTGCTCAAACTCTTGCCTTACAAACTCAGCCTTATGCTTTTGTTGGAATTTCAAAAGATGGTTCATTATTAGGAGCTTCTCAAGCTGATTCAAATGGAGATGTAAATATAGATTTTGATAATGCAATAAGCTCTATGGGAAGATTAAAGGTTGTAATTACTAACCAGTTTTCAAACCCTCTTTTTGATTCAATAGAGGTGTTTATTCCAAACTATCCTTACTTATCTATTAGCTCAATAAAATATTATGACAACCAATTAGAAGAAGTTACTGAGCTGAAAAATAATGAAGAGTATATTGTAGGTCTTATGGTTAAAAATCTGGGTAATGTAGCAATTGATAGTGTGAGGGTGAAAACGACTAATTTACCAAACTTATTCTTTAGTGATTCGGAAGAATATATTGGAGTTATTGGAGGTACTTCTGAGATTATTTCTCAATCTTCTCTTAAGATTAAAATAGTAGATGGCACCATTGATGGAACTCAAATTGATTATTTATTAGAGATTGTTGGAGCTAATAATTATTATAATAATAAGACATTTTCAGTTGAAGCTTTTTCTCCTAAGTTGTCAATAGAAAACATTATCATTTCAAAAGATACTATTAATGATTTGCTAACAGGAGAAAGACTTACTATTAAGTTTGATATTAGAAATGTTGGTAGGAATGTTGCAGAAGCTGGTAGTGTTTACTTATATCCTATGTCTTCAAATCTTTTTTCTCAGTCTGATAGTGTAGATGTTTTAAGTTCTTTGCTTCCTAATGCTTCAATCCCTTATTCATTTAATCTTATTTTTGACCCTCTTAGTTCCAATAACAACTATATTAACTTCAAAGTGTCTGCAATTGCAAATCAATATTTTAATACTCTTGTATATGATTCTATCTTGTTAAGCGGAAATGTTGAAACCTTTGAAACAGGAGAGCTTACTTATTTTCCTTGGGTTAATGATCAATTAAAGCCTTGGACAATAGAAACAAATGCATCTAAGGTTTATCAAGGGCAGTATTCTTTGAGGTCAGGAAATGTTTCAAATAGCCAAAAGACTACTTTAGATATTAATATCAAGTCAATTTATAATGACAGTATATCTTTTTATCTAAAGACTTCGACTGAAAATAATTATGATAAGTTTTTCTTTTATATAGATGAGACTTTAGTCTTTGAGAAATCAGGCGAAAAAGATTGGCAAAGATATGCATTTGCTGTAAACACAGGTGACCATAATTATAAATGGGTATATGAGAAAGATTATTCAACAACAAGTGGCAGTGATGCAGTATGGATAGATAATATTAACTTCCCTCCAGATGCGGTTATAACTTCTATTAATAATATTAATCAGGGTATTGACAATATTAGCGTATATCCAAATCCTGCTCAAGATATTATTAATATATCTAATCTTAATACCAAATCAGATATTGTTCTCTATGATTTATTGGGTAGGGTTAAGTTTTCAAGTTTAAATAAGATAATCTCTAATATTAATGTATCAAGTCTAAAAAATGGGGTCTATTATTTGTCCATTAAGTCAGATAGTGACATCATTAACAAAAAAATTATTATAGCAAGATAGAGATATAATGCAAGACACTACTAACCATCTTCTTGATATTATTAAACCTAACCAAGCAAGTCATCCAATATTTATTGTTTCTGATTCTGTTGAAAAAGATACAAGTATTGTTGGATTTAAAGATTATGTAGTTAAAACCCTAAATTGCAACACAGAGCCTTTGATAGAAAGGGAGTCTTTATTTCGTCATAAGACGTATGTTAATAAGGATTTGAAAATATTTGAAAGGCCTAATACTTTTGCCCAAGGATGGATATACGGCGTTATCTTCCTTGTTGCAATCCTTTATTTACTATTAATAAAGATATTTTCTAAGAAAATAAAGCACGTAATTAGAGGTACGTATAATCATGTAACTCTATTTATTATCCTGCTCTTCCTTTTCATACCAACATTTGCTCTTACCTGCTATATGGCTATAAACCACTATGGTTACTCTTCCTACTTCCCAATTAAATCACCTTTTCTAATATTCTTGCTCCTTAACCTTGCAATCCTTGCTTACTCTTTAATAAAGTATATGTTGATTTTTTTCTTCGGAGAGCTCTTTAGAACAAGGTCAATATGCTTTGGCTACAATTCAAATCAGCTTGGATTCTACTTCATTTCTGGATTAATAATGATTCCTCTTCTCTTCCTATACTATTATTCGTCTTATAGTTCAAAAGATAACATATTAATAGGGATAATAATTGTTGTTTCTATACTGTTGTTAATTAGGTTGGTAAAGGGTCTCTTCTTAGTTTTGCATGAAACAAAGTTCTCTAAATTCTATTTATTTGTTTATCTTTGCATTCTCGAATTTATACCATTAATAATAATATATAAGTCTTTAATTTAAGATTAAATGCTCTGAAAAAATTAAGTCTATGTGTAAACCAGTAATAAAAAATATTCTTATTTCTCAACCTGCACCTTTAGATATTGAAAAATCTCAATACAAGATATTAATTGATAGGTATGATATTAAATTGACCTTTAATAAGTTTTTCGATGTTAGCGGGGTAACGAGTAAGGAGTTTAGAGCGTCGAAGATTAATATATTAGATCACACAGCGGTAATTGTTACAAGCAAACTTGCTATTGATAATTATTTTAAACTGGCTAAAGAACTAAGATTAGTTATTCCTGAGAGTATGAAGTTTTTCTGTGTAACTGAAAGCATTGCAAACTATCTACAGAACTATATTCAATATAGAAAGAGAAAGATTTTCTACGGTAAATTGCAGTTCTCTGAGCTAATAGACACAATATTAAAACATAAGGAAGAAACTTTCTTGTATCCTTGTTCAGATGATACTTCTGTCGAGAATTTTAAGATGCTTGATAAGTGTAAAATCAAATATACTAAATCTGTAATGTATCGCTCTGTCCCAAATGATTTAACTGCAATAGATATAGATCAATTTGATATGGTTGTTATGTTTAGCCCAATTGGTGTTAAATCTTTTATTCAAAGTTTTCCAGCTTATAATCATGAGAAAATTGATTTTGCAGCCTTTGGAGTAAGCACTCAGGCTGCGTTAAAAGAGGCAAAGATTAAAACTATTGTTCCTGCCCCAACTCTAATAACTCCTTCAATGGTTATGGCTATTGAAAAATATTTATCCCTTAATCAAGAGCAGATGAATGAACATACTGATAAAATTGAAGAAGAGTTTGCCAAGAAAATGGATAAAAAGTCTTCGGCTACTCTTAAAGTTACTGCCAAAAAAACAGCTAAACCGAAGTCAAATAATAATGACTAATGTATCAGTTTTCTAAGAAAGAGAAGCTTTGCAACAGGACTGAAATACAAAATCTATTTGTAAAAGGACAGAGCTTTTTAGTATATCCTTTCAGTGTAAGGTATAATATTAATTTTATCGATAAATCTTCTAAGGTTCAAGTCTTATTGTTATCCCCTAAGAGATATCAAAAACTATCTGTTAGTAGGAATAGAGCTAAAAGATTAATTAGAGAAAGTTATAGGCTTAATAAAGACTGTATTATTCAATTTACAAATAAGGAGGCTATGGGCATCAATATTGCAATATCTTTGATAAGTAAAGACCTACCTGCCTATAATGTGGTTGATGAGTCGGTTAAAAAGATATTAAATAGAATAATTACTAATACTATAAAGGATATTGAAAAGGATAGTCAAAATAATTAGCAAGTTTTTTTATTACATTTTTATTGGTATAATAAGGTTTTATCAGACTGCAATATCTCCACACACACCTTCTACATGTAGATTTTCCCCAACTTGCTCACAATACTCGCTTGAGGCTATAAAAAAACATGGACCCTTTAAAGGAGGTTGGCTCGCTTTAAAGAGAATATTTAGATGTCATCCATGGGGAGGAAGTGGATTTGACCCAGTTCCTTAAAAGATACTTAGAATGGCAAATCACCTAAATCATCACCATCGGGCAAATCATTAATGATACTTGATAGGCTTGTACCTGCTGCACTATTGACTTGATTTATTTCGCTATGAGGATTATTTGTTCTCGTTAGAATAATAAAATCATCAGCAACAATTTCAACATAGTATTTCTTATTTCCTTCTTTGTCTTCCCATTGTCGGCTCCTTAGCTTACCTTCAATATAAACCTGCATCCCTTTTTTCAAGAACTTTTCTGCAATTTCAGCCAAACCCCTCCAACAAACAATGTTATGCCATTCGGTTTGCTCGATTTTTTGACCTTCTTTGTTTTTATGGGATTCGTTAGTTGCTAAAGAAAAAGTAGCTTTCTTTATGCCATCAAAAACAATTATATCAGGGTCCTTTCCCAAATTACCAATTAAAATAACTTTATTTACACCAGCCATATTCAATTTATTTTTCAATTTCAATGATAGAAAACAATATTTTAATGATGCAAATATATGAAATAGTTTTAATAAGTTCCAATTTCATGTTACTAATGCAATTAATTAATTATAAATGACTAAACTATAATATATTTGTTTTTTCTATCAAATCCGAATGATAGAGATTTAAATTGCTAAATATCAATAGTATATATGAGTTATTCTTTTTCGTGAAAAAAAGAAAAAAGCAAAAAAAAATTTAAACTGGTTGAAAATGAACAAATTTGTTTTGTTTGAAAAAATGTTTTTATATCTTTGCAAAATGTTTATAATCAAAAAATGATTAGACTAATTGGAATTAAAGTATTAATTTTTAATCAAATAAGTATAAAAAGAAATGACAAAAGCTGAAATCGTTGCAGAAATTGCACAAAGAACAGGATTAGAGAAAGTTAACATTCAAGCAACAGTTGAAACTTTTATGGAGGTTATAAAAGATTCACTTGGTGACGGTAACAATGTGTATTTAAGAGGCTTTGGAAGCTTTATCATCAAAAGAAGAGCAGAAAAAACTGGTAGAAATATCTCAAAAGGAACAACAGTAATTATTCCTGCACATAATATCCCATCATTCAAGCCTTCAAAGACTTTTATGAATGAGATTAAAACAAATGTAAAATAATTTAATATTTAAGACAATGCCAAGCGGAAAGAAAAGAAAAGGCCATAAAATGGCAACTCACAAACGTAAAAAACGTTTGCGTAAGAATAGACATAAGAATAAGAAATAGATTTCTTAATATGTTTTTGATTTATTGAAACATAATATCAAAAACGAAAATATTGCAAAGCGTTACTTAGCTTTAATTCTTTGCAATATTTTTTTTAATAATATTTACGGCTCCTATGAATAAAGATTTAATAATTGATGTAAAGGATTTGGGAGTTGAAATCGCTTTGCTTGAGGACAAGCAACTAGTAGAATTGCACCAAGAAAAGACTGAGACAAGTCATCTTGTTGGTGATATCTATTTAGGTACAGTCAAGAAGATAATGCCAGGTCTTAATGCCGCATTCGTGGATGTTGGGCATGGTAAAGATGCATTTCTACACTATCTTGACTTAGGACTTCATTTCAATTCTTTAGATAAATTTACTCGAACTTGCATCAGTGCTGACGCAAAGAGTGCTTTTATCGAGAAGATGAAATTAGAACCCGATTTAGAAAAAAACGGGAAACTTAATAATGTCTTAAAGCAAGGACAAATTATTTTAGTTCAAATTGCTAAAGAACCAATATCAACCAAAGGACCAAGGCTCACCTCCGAGCTTTCATTTGCAGGAAGATATTTGGTCTTAATTCCATTTTCAAATAAAATCTCTATTTCTTCAAAAATCAAAAGTGTTGATGAGAGAAATAGGCTTAAGCGTTTAATCCAAAGTATTCGTCCAAACAATTTTGGAGTAATAATAAGGACAGTTGCCGAGAATCAAAATGTTGCTGAATTAGATGCTGATTTAAAAGATTTATTATCGAAATGGGATGTAATCTACAAGAAATTACCAAAAACTCTTCCTCCTAATAAACTTGTATCTGAAATTGATAAATCAACCGCAATTCTTCGAGATTTGTTGTCGGATGATTTTACAAACGTATATGTAAATAGTGCGGAAATGTACGAAGACTTAAAGTTGTACATGAAAACTATATCTCCTGAAAAAGTAGATTTGGTTCGTCACTATAAATTACAAACACCAATTTTTGATCAGTTTGGAGTCTCTAATCAGATTCGCAATTCTTTTGGAAAGGTTGTAACGATTAGGTCGGGTATTTATTTGGTAATTGAACAGACAGAAGCATTATGCGTTATTGATGTTAATTCAGGACACAGAAGTAAATCATCTCAAGATCAGGAAGAGAATGCCCTAATGGTGAATATGGAAGCCACTGAGGAGATTGCTCGCCAGATGAGATTGCGCGATATTGGAGGAATAATAGTAATTGACTTTATCGATTTAAATATTGCAACAAATAGAAAGTTGCTTTATACAAAGATGACAGATCTTATGTCAAGAGATAAAGCAAGACACACTATTTTACCTCTAAGTAAATTCTGTTTAATGCAGATAACACGTCAAAGGGTTAGACCAGTGATAACTTTTGATTTATCTGAAATCTGTCCAGTATGTGGAGGAACAGGCAAGATTAAGTCTTCAATAATAATTGTAGATGAGATAGAAAATGATCTAAAATACTTAGTTCAAGAGCAAAACGAGAAAAACTTAACAATCATCGTTCATCCTTTCGTTCATTCATACCTCACAAAGGGATTCTTTTTGTCAAGAATAAAGAAATGGGAAAGAACCTATAAGACAAAAATTAAATTATTAGAGGATAATAATTTTAGCCTTTTGGAGTATCAGTTTTTGAACGCAAACAAGGATGCTATAAAATTATAATATTAAGTATTATAGTTTTTAAAGACTTTGACTCTCTTCTTTTTTAAGGAGAGAGTTTTTTGTTTTTAGATCTTTGATCTAATTTTTTATTCCTTTGATTCAGAAAATTCTTTCTTTGATTCAGTAAATCCTTTCAGCGTTTAATTACTCTAAAATATATAGTCCTGAGGACTAAGGTTTTCATTTTGAGAAATAAGTCCCAAAAAGAATAAATCAACACTAACATGGGTTCTTGGATCATTAGCTATTTTATGAAATTCCAAGTTAGTTTCCCTGCTCTCATAAGGGTTCTCTATACAGATAATGGTATTTTTATTAATCTTGTCTTGTATGTTTTGGAATGAATTATAGGAGCAAGGAATTATAATAATAGCCTCTTTGCCATATTCCTTTTCAAGTGCAAGAATTAATTTCAATGGTTTTCTCCTATTCTTCTTTATGAGTTTATTATATAAATCAAACATATAGGGTGAGTGAATTGAATATTCGTCCTTCTTTTTTAAGAAATGTAATATCCTATGTTTGTGTTTGAATAGATTCATATTATAGTTTGATTATATCATTATTATAATTGCAAAGATAAGCCTTTTTGAAATAATTTATTTATCTTTGCTGATTAATAGGTTAATTATCGACTTTATAGTTAATCTAAAAACAATAAAATATAGAATTAATCTGTTTTATTCCTTAAGATGAAATTATATACTGAGCAAGTTGTCAAGAAATATAGGAAAAGAACTGTTGTTAAAGGAGTTTCGATTGAAGTAAACCAAGGAGAGATTGTTGGATTATTAGGTCCAAATGGTGCTGGTAAAACAACAACTTTTTATATGATGGTTGGGCTTATAAAGCCTTATAGTGGAGAGGTTTTTCTTGATGATAGAAGGATTACAGATATGCCAATGTATCAAAGGGCTCAGCTTGGGGTCGGATACTTAGCTCAAGAGGCTTCTGTTTTTAGAACACTCTCGGTTGAGGATAACATTATGGCCGTTTTGGAGTTTAGAGACCTAACCCAAAAAGAAAGAGTTAGGATAATGGTTGACCTACTTAATGAGTTTGGACTTAACCATATTAGAAAAAGTAAGGGAAATCAACTCTCAGGAGGAGAAAGAAGGAGGACAGAGATAGCAAGAGCCTTGGCGACAGACCCTAAGTTTATTCTACTTGATGAACCTTTTGCTGGCGTTGACCCAATTGCGGTTCAGGATATTCAAAATATTGTTTCAAAACTAAAAGAAAGAAACATAGGCGTATTAATAACTGACCACAATGTTCACGAAACCCTTACAATTACTGATAGGGCTTACCTCCTTTTTGAAGGAACGGTTTTAAAGGCCGGAACTCCTAAAGAGCTTGCGGCAGATGAGCAAGTTAGAAAGAAATATTTGGGAGAAAACTTTGAATTACGATAAAAGGGATAATATGCTTTTTATTTTCATAGATAAAATAACAAATAGAGTAGGGTATACTTTAAGTTTAATTTTCAAAGACATATTGGGTGTTGACTATAAAATAACAACCAACAGAGAGGCTTTTGCAAATTATGAAGGCGCTAAATTGTCTTATTCTAAGAATAGGATTGGGCAAGAGGCATTTATCTGTTCAACAGACTTGCTTTTTGAAACAGTTATTGAGATAAAGGAATTAAATCTATTTGAATATAGGGGCAATCCGGCTGTGTTTAGAACTTTTTCAAAAGACTCAATCCTGCCCTTCGACATTTTTGCAGCCTCTTTTTACTTTGTTTCAAGATATGAAGAATACCTGCCATTTATTCAAGATAAGCACGGAAGGTTTCGCTATCAAGAGAGTTTTGCATTTAAGAACTCATTCCTACATAAGCCTATTGTGAATATTTGGGCAAAGCTATTAGAAGAGAAACTTAAGGAATTATATCCTGATTTGGAGTTTTCTACACATTATTTTAGATTTTACAACACTATCGATATTGATTCTGCATATTCATTTAAAGAAAAAGGACTCGCGAGGAAAACAGTTGGATTTATTAGAGATGTATTAAGTGGTAATTTTTCTGAATTTATTTATAGGTTCAATGTTTTATTTTTTGGCAAACAAGACCCTTATGATACTTTTGATTATCAGATTTCTCTAATAAAGAAACATAAACTCAAGACAATTTATTTCATACTTTTTGGTCACTATGGTAAGTATGATAAGAATATATCGCCCTACAATAAGAAGTTTCAAATGTTGATTAAATATCTTTGTGACTATGCAAAGGTTGGAGTTCACCCTTCGTATGCCTCTTTTGACCAGAAGGAAGAGCTATCTATTCAAATTAAAGAATTATTACAAGTTATTCACAAACCAGTCTTCAGAAGTAGATACCATTTCTTAAAATTTAGGCTCCCGATATCATTTAGGAGATTACTCGAAAATATGATTACAGATGATTATTCAATGGGATATTCTGATATTATTGGATTTAGGGCAGGGATTTGTTCTGGTTATAACTTCTATGACTTAGAGATAGATGGAGAAACCAAACTAAGACTTCATCCTTTTGCTCTTATGGATGTTGCACTAAAGAATGGAATGGGATTAAGCCCTGAAGAGGCTGTTGAAAAGATAAAACAAATTGCAAATGAGGTAATTGAAGTTGAGGGCGACTTTATCAGTGTTTGGCATAATGAATCGATGTGTGAGAGGTATCAATGGAAGGGTTGGAGAGAGGTTTATGAAAAGATGATAGAATACGTTTCAGCTGTTGACAGGACTCCATTTGAGCAATAGGATGGAACATAAAGTTAGAATAATCGTATAAGTTTCACAATTTACAATATTAATTATTATGATAGTAGTTACAGGAGCGGCAGGTTTTATAGGAAGTTGTATGGTAAGTAAGTTGAATAAACTTGGGAGGAATGATATTATTATTGTTGATGATTTCAAGAAAAAGTCAAAGAAGAATAATTACTCAAATCTACAATATGCGAAAAAGATAGATAGGATTGAATTTATAAGTTGGTTTGAAAAAAATGCAAGTAAAATTGAATTTGTCTATCACTTAGGAGCAAGAACCGATACAACAGAGTTTGATTGGAAGGTTTTCTTAGAGTTAAACCTTAACTATTCAAAGAATATTTGGAGGATATGTACTTTTAATACCATTCCGTTGGTCTATGCCTCTTCGGCTGCAACCTATGGTGAAGGAGAAAATGGATATGACGACAATCACGATATAATCCCAAACCTAAAGCCTCTCAACCCTTATGGACGTTCAAAACAAGATTTTGACTTATGGGTATTAAAACAAGAGAACAAACCTCCTTTTTGGGCTGGATTAAAGTTTTTCAATGTTTATGGGCCAAATGAATACCACAAACAAAGAATGGCTTCTGTAATATTTCACTCATTTAATCAGATAAACGAACAAGGATTTGTTAAATTATTCCGTTCACATCGTTCAGACTTTAAGGACGGAAGACAATTAAGAGACTTTATATACGTTAAAGACTTGATTTCAGTAATGGCCTTTATGTTTGAAAACGATTTAGAGTCTGGAATCTACAACTTAGGAACAGGAAAAGCAAGGAGCTTCTACGATTTAGCTCAGGCTACATTTAAGGCAATGGGTAGGGAATCTGATATTGAGTTTATTGATATTCCAATTGATATTAGAGACAAATACCAATACTTTACTGAGGCTAAGATGGAGAAACTAAAAAACGCAGGATACAAAGAGAAGTTCCACACCTTAGAGGAAGGTGTACAGGATTATGTGAAAAACTATTTAATGACAAAATTATACTATTAACTATATGAACTATAAAGCTAAACTACATTCAATAAAAGCATTTGTTTTTGATTACGATGGAGTTCTAACTGATGGATTTTTGATGGTAAGCGATCATAATAACATATTCCGAAGTGGAAATGTTAAAGATGGATATGCTATTCAATATGCAATAAGGAAAGGTTACGAAATTGCAATTATATCAGGAGGAAACGGTGACAGCATATTGGCAAGAATGGAAATGTTGGGGATTAAAGACGTCTTCACAAGTTCTTCAAATAAGAAAGAGATATTTTTCAATTATTTAAAAACTAAAGGTTTTAAGGCAGAAGAAGTATTGTTTATGGGAGATGATATTCCAGATTACGATTTAATGATTGAAGCTGGGGTTTCGACTTGCCCTGCAGATGCCGTTGAGGAGATTAAATCTGTTGCCGATTATATTTCACATAAAAACGGAGGTAATGGATGTGTAAGAGACGTTATAGAACAGGTTATGAGATTGCATAATCAATGGTTTCACGAAGAATCAAAAGCATGGTAAAATTAGGCAGAACTTTTATAATAATACTAATCTTAATAATTCCACTTTTTGGTTTTACACAGTCAAAAGGGGGGAAGAAGCTTTTAAATAGGAAGGCAACTTTCTATCATAATAAGTTTGTAAATAGGAAAACATCCTCTGGAGAGAAGTTTGTCCAAACAAAATACACTGCAGCTCATAAGACAATTCCATTAAATACCTTAGTTAAAGTGACTAACGAAAACAATGGGCGTTCAGTTATTGTTAAAGTAAATGATCGCTGTCCTAAGAGAGGAGTTATTGATTTATCACTTGTTGCTGCAAAGAGATTAGATATGATTGAAAAAGGTGTAGCTACAGTTAAAATCGAAATATTAAACGACGATTATCTCGATATTTGGGAAAAACAAGACGAAATCTTTAATATGTTTGATAGAATAGAAGAAAAAGACAGTCTAAGTAGCAGTTATTTTGAATCCTCTATTATTGATAAATCAACGAATTGGAGAGGAGGTGTCATTGATACAAAATCGATGTCTCAAACAAGAACGAAAACAATGATAAACTCATGTCAAATAATTGAACGACTATCAAGCAAATACAGCAGTTTAGCATCAGTAATCCACCTTAAAGATAAACAATATTATTATGGGAATATAGGTCATCTTAAATCATATAATTCATTCAATTATGTAGCCATATAATCAAAGGAAAACTATCTTCAAATCTAAAAATTAAAAAATAAAAATACAGAATAGTTTTTTATTATAAAATTTATTTTTACTTTTGCAAGACACATTTTCTTGAATTATTATGTTTTAGAGAGTCTAAACTATTAATAACTAAAGTAAAATAATTATAATTACTATTGCAGTAGATAGTATTTACATTGCATTTATAATATATTATGTATAAACGAAATATCTTGTTTTCACTCATTAAGGCAGCAAAATCTTGTTTGTTTGTTATAATAGCAGCAATGCCTTTTGTAGGTTTTGCACAACAGGAGCCTCAATTTACTCAGTATATGTTTAATCGTTTGTCATATAATCCTGCTTATGCCGGAAGCAATGGCGCAATGTGTTTAACAGGATTCTACAGAAATCAATGGATGGGCTTAAAGCTTACAGATGTTAATAATGGCAACCCCTCAACCCCAACAACTTTAAATTTTTCTTTTGACCTTCCTATAAGATTTTTACATGGAGGCTTAGGAGCAACAATAGTATCTGATAAGATTGGATATTGGGATCAAACCTTTGTTAAATTAGATTACGCATATAGAATTGAATTACCAACAGGGAATTTAGCTTTTGGTATAGAAGCACAATTTTTCAGTTCTGCAATTGATTTTGGAAAATTAGTTGGAAGTGATCAAATTAATGAATTAGATGAAATAGGACTTTCAAATGACCCTATCCTAAGGGACGCCTCTCAGCAGAATGATTTTTTGATTGATTTAGGCTTAGGTGTATATTACCAGATTCCTGGTAAGTTTTATGCAGGATTGTCAAGTGTAAAATTATTAGAAACTAAGAGTGAAAAACTTAAATGGCAAGATAAGAGGCATTATTTTATTCTTGCAGGCTATGAGTGGACAGTACCAGCTTATCCATCATTTAGGATTTTACCTTCAGCAATACTTAAAACCGAATTATCAACCTTCCAACTTGATGCAACAGCGCTTGTAGAATATAATTATATGTTTTGGGGAGGGATGAATTTCCGTATCCAGGATGCAATAAGTGTATTAGGAGGAATAACCTTAGGAGGATTTAAGCTTGGTATGGCATATGATATCCCAGTTGGGAGGATGCAAGTAAAATCTTATGGTTCATTTGAATTATTTGTTAGATATTGTTTCAAGGTTGAAAACCAACCAAAGCCACCAACGAGTTATAGAAACACTCGTATGAATTAAATAATGTAACTAAACAGTTTTTTTTACGTTTAGAAAGAGAAATAACAGAAAAGAAA
Organism: Bacteroidales bacterium; assembly: GCA_041673165.1. Classification (GTDB taxonomy): domain Bacteria; phylum Bacteroidota; class Bacteroidia; order Bacteroidales; family P3; genus UBA10566. The sequence continues at coordinate 7,950 of JBAYYI010000001.1, read as the reverse complement.
TATAAAATTTCGAAGAATATGAAAAAATTCATTTTAATAGCGTCATTAGCATTATTCGCGGTAGGATGTAGTTCAACGGATAGCGGAGAATTAATAGGAGTACAAAATAGAAGTCCATTTGAGGATATGCAACCTTATGGAATGGTAGAAATATCTCAAGGTAGCTTTATTATGGGATCCTCTGATGAAGATTTGTATTCATCATATACCTATCAGCCAAGAACTGTTCAGCTAAATTCATTTTGGATGGATGAAACAGAAATTACCAATAATGAATATCGTCAATTTGTATATTGGGTTAGAGACTCAATAGCTTATAAATTATTAGGTGCAGAAAATCCTCAAAAGTATTTAGTTGAAGTTGACCAATATGGAGAAGAACTTCCAGAGCCTCTTATTAATTGGAACGCTAAGATTGATTGGGATATGACAAATGCTGACGAAAGAGAAGCATTGGATCCATTATTCCTTCCTACTGAAGAAAGATTCTATAATAAGAAACAATTTGATACAAGAAAGCTTAATTACGAATACTATTGGATAGACTTCAACACTGCTGCTAAGAAAGAACACAACACAGGTATTGAGTTAAATCAAGAATACAAAGGTTCTGCATTTGCAGGAAGACCAAATGGGATTAAAAATAGAAAAGAACTTGTTAAGAAAGAAATAATTAATATTTACCCAGACACATTATGTTGGATGCATGACTATGCTTATTCATATAATGACACCTATACTCGTTCTTATTTCTCTCATCCTGCATTTGACAACTATCCTGTTGTTGGTATAACATACAAACAAGCTCAGGCTTTTTCAAGATGGAGAACATTTATTATGAACAATTTCTTGGAATCAAAGGACTTTTCAAGAATGGAAGACTTCCGTTTACCAACTGAGGCAGAATGGGAATATGCAGCAAAGGGTGGTGCACCAGGAGCTCCTTATCCTTGGGGCGGTCCATACGTAAGAAATGGTAAGGGTTGCTTTATTGCAAACTATAAACCAATGAGAGGTAATTATGATAATGACGGTGGTGTTTTACCACTTGTTGTAGCTCATTATGCTCCAAATGATTTCGGTCTTTATGATATGGCAGGAAACGTTTCAGAATGGTGTGAAGACACTTTTAACGAGTCTTCATATAATTTCGCACATGATTTAAATCAATCAGCAAGATATCAAGCAACAGATGATGATAGCCCTCAAATGAAGAGGAAAGTTATTCGTGGAGGTTCATGGAAAGATCAAAAACACTTTATCCAAACCTCAACACGTGCATACGAATATCAAGATTCAGGTAAGAGTTATTTAGGATTCCGTTGTGTTCAGTCCTACGTAGGTAGAGTTAGAGGAGATAATCCAAAAACATCATCAAACGTATACAAAAACTAAGAGGAAATAATAAACATTAATATAAAAAAACTAAAAACAATTTTAACATGGGCGTAGATAGTTTTGTAAGAAGTAAGTTCTATAAAAATATGGCTGCAAAGCTGTATGGTATTGGTGCATCAGCTGTAATTATAGGTGCGTTGTTCAAGATTCAACACTGGCCTGGTGCAGGTTTACTACTAACAATAGGTATGGTGACTGAATCCATAATTTTCTTTATCTCTGCGTTCGAACCTTTGCACGTAGAATACGACTGGTCTTTAGCATATCCTGAATTAGCAGGTATGGAAGAAGAAGCTCAACTTGAAGATAAGAAAAAGAAGAAAAAAGGAAAAAAATCAGATCAAGAATTAGATCTAAACGCATTAGCTGGACTGCAATTAGGACATCAAGGAATGACTGAAACACAAGTTTTAGACGATATGCTTTCTAAGGCAAAAATCGGACCAGAACTAATCGAAAGTTTAGGAAAAGGGCTTCAAAGTCTTTCTGATACGGCATCTCAATTAGGATCTATTTCTAATGCAGCTATTTCATCTGAAAACTTTATTAAAAATATTGATGGAGCATCAGAGTCTGTTTTGGAACTATCAAATTCATATAGAAAAACAGCAGATTACTTAAATAAGGACTTAATGGTTTCTGGTGAATATTTAGCAAATGTTCAAGATGCAGCAACAGCAGTATCAACATTAGCTAATATATACAAAGAAACAGCAGTTGCCTTAACAAGTGGAGACTCTTCTTATTTGAGCGAATTGAAAACAATGGCTTCAAGCCTTTCATCAATTAACGCTCTATACGAATTACAAATTCAAAACTCAACTGCTCAATTAGAATCAACAACACAAGTACAAGAGAAAATCGATAATTTAGTTGTTAATTTTGCTGACACAGCAGAAAACGTACTTAGATATAAAGAACAAGTAAATGCACTTTCGAAGAAAGTTACTGCTTTGAATGATATCTATGGTAATATGCTTGCTGCAATGCAAACAAGAGCATAGTAAAATGCTTGTTAATTGAATATACAAACTAAACAATAGAATAGAGAACTATGGGTGCAACAAATTGTCCGGAGACCCCGAGACAGAGAATGATTTCGATGATGTATTTAGTGTACACAGCTTTGTTGGCATTAAACGTATCTGTTGAAATTCTCCAAGCCTTTGTGACTGTTGGAGATAGTATGGAGATAACAAACGAGTTATTTTCAACTAAAATAGATAATTCTTATTATAGTTTTGAGAAAGCTTATTTAGCAAATCCCGAAAAAGTAGGTGCTAATTGGGAGAAAGCAAAACAGGTTAGAAAAGAAACTAAAGAGATAAGTAACTATATTGACGGAATAAAATATGAATTAGTAGCAGTTGTTGAAGGTTTAAAGGGAGGAAAAGAAGAGGCTAAGAAAATGTTGGCTGAAAAAGGATACGAAGGAATTAAAGCAAAGGATGACTACTCAGTTCCAACACAATATTTTATTGGAGGAACTGAAGACGGAACTGGTGCTAAGGCAATGGAACTTAGGAAAACAATTGAGGCTTATCAAGAGAGGATGCAAAAGCTATCAGACCCAAAATTTCTTGATAAGTTAAAAAAGATGCAAATCAATACAAAGGCTACTTACCTAAATAGGAGTGGTCAAAAATTGAACTGGCAACAATATAACTTTAATCAAACAATAACTTTAGCCGATTTAGTTATTCTAAATAAGTTTAAATCTGAGATTCAGAATGCAGAGTTCGATATGGTCAATCATTTATTATCTTCAGTAAGTGCTGATGACTATAAGTTTGACAATGTTAGAGCTAAAGTTGTTCCAACAGCAACCTATGTTATGCAAGGAACATCATATGAGGCGCAAGTTTTTGTTGCAGCATACGATTCAAAAACACAACTATCAGCTGATGTTAGAGGAGCAAACCTTGTTAGTGACTCTGGAGTTATTAAATTGAAATTCCCAGCTGGGGCAGTTGGACTTCAAAAATACCAAGGTACAGTTTACGTTAAGGGAGATAAAGGAGACGAACCTTATCCATTTTCAGGAGAATATTTTGTTGCAGCACCAGCTGTTACAATATCCCCAACAAAAATGAACGTATTCTATATTGGAGTTGATAACCCTGTATCTATTTCAGCACCTGGAACAAGCTTTGAACAATTAGTTACATCAATAACCGGAGGAGGTGGAGCAACCATTAAGAAAGTATCTCCAGGTAACTATATAGTTAATGTTAAAACACAACAAGAAGTTATTATATCTGTTGATGCTAACATTAATGGAAAGAATATGAAACAAGGAGCAATGACGTTCCGTGTTAAACAAATACCTAAGCCAAAAGCAGTGGTAGGTTCATCAGATGGAGGAAGAATAGCTAAAGAAATTCTTATCGCTCAAGGAGGACTAAAAGTTGTAATGGAAGGATTTGATTTCCCTGTAAGATATGATGTAGTTGAGTTCCAAATGACCTTCAATACAGGAGGAGACGGACAGGCTCCATTAGTAGCTCGAGGATCTCGTTTTACACCTGAAATGATTAGCCAAATTCAAAGATTAAGAAGAGGCAACAAAGTTTATATTGAAGGCATTAGAGCAAAAGGACCAGATGGTGAAAAATCAGTTCAAAACCCTCAAATGATATTTGTAATACAATAAAACACATAACATATGAAAAAAATATTTGTAATAGTATTAGTGCTTACCTCTATGTTTGCCATAGACCTAAAAGCACAAATATTAGACGAACCAGAAGCTCCTGCTAGAGATAGCTTTTATGAAGACATATCTTATAAACAAAGAAAACCATTTACGTTCCCATATGTTCGTGCGGCAGATGTTGTTTGGAAATGGAGAATATGGAGAGTTATAGATTTTCGTGAAAAACAAAATCAAGTATTCTATTATCCAATTGCTCCAGATCAAGGAAGAGTAAATCTTTTTTATGCACTTGAGCAAGCAATTAATGAAGGGAAAATAAAGATATATCTTGATGATGAATTTAAAACCGAAATTTTAGATTGGCAAGAAAGAAAAATGTCTTTAATTCCAGCTCAAACAACTACAATAGACGTAGAAGATATTGACGGAACTCTATATCAAAAAGACACAACAATCCAAATTGCTTTAAAAACAGAAGACATCAAAACACTTCGTATTAAAGAAGATTGGTTTATTGATAAAAGTAGAACAGTTCAAGACGTTAGAATATCTGGTTTCTCACCAATATTTTACAGAGCTCCGGACGATGGTTCAACACCAATTCCTTATCCTCTTTTTTGGGTAAGATATGATGACCCTGAAGTAAGAGATATGCTTGCAAACACAGAAGTATATAATTTTAAGAACGACGCACAAAGAAGAACTTATGATGATATATTCTTAAAGAGGATGTTTAGCAGCTATATCATTAAGGAATCAAATATCTATAGTAGCAGAACTCTTAATCAATACACAACAGGAGATGAGGCACTACTTGAATCAAATAATATCAAAAATGCGATATATAACTTTGAAGAAGATATGTGGGAATACTAAATAGAGTAAACCTTCAAATTAAAAAAAATACAGCAATGATTTAACCCATTGGTGTATTTTTTTTGCTAAAGAATTTCAATGCTTTGTTTCGGTTTTATAACTCTTTGATCTAAATTTTTAAATCAGCGTTTCAGCAAATTCTTTCTTTGATTTAATTTTCTGAAACAGCGTTTCATTTTTTTCTATTCTTTAATGAAATCGAGTATTTCTTTTATTAAGAATGTTGGATTATCAGCTTGTATTAAGTGTCCAGCCTTTGGAACCGTTACTATTTTGGCGTTATTAAACTTTTCTTTGAATGTAATTAGGTCTTCATCACTAACATATCCTGAATTTTCTCCTCTAAGAAGAAGAGTAGGGATATTTATTTCAGAAAACTCAATCCCAGCCATAACCTTATCAACTTCTTTTGCAAGCATAGTTATATTTGATCGCCATTGAAACGTTTTCTGGCTGAAGTCAATATTTTTTAAAATTACGTCTATCCAATCTTTCTCTATACCCTTATCTTCAAAAAACGCTCTAAAATGCCCTATATCCTTGAATTCTGAGGGCTTTACTTGAAGAATGAGGCTCATAAGCAAATCCCTTGCTTGAGTTCTCTGGTATTCTTTAAAATGAATATCAATTATTATTAGGGATTTGTAGTAGTCTGGGCTTTTATCAACCATTTTCATCGCAATTTTCCCTCCCATAGAATGACCAATAATGATTGGGTCTTCAAATCCCTGTGTTAAAGTAAATGAATTCAGGATATCTGCCATTTCATCAATAGAAAAATGTTCGGTATGGAAGCTTCTGCCGTGGTTTGGAATGTCTGGCACAATAACATTAAAGCCTTGCTCCGATAAAAACTTAGCCACCATCATCCAATGGTCACTTAGCCCCAACCAACCGTGTAGAATTAATATTGGTTGTCCACTTCCATATTCTCTAAAGAAAAATTCCATACTCTTATTATTTGTTTTTAATCAATAGTGAAGTCATATTGAATGCAAATTTAAAAACTTTTGGCATATATCCTTTGATAGCTTGTAAATTTTAATTAGTTTTGCATCTTCAAATATAAAGTTCTTCAACTATGGAATATGTAGCAATTATTATTTTTGCGGTATTCGTTAACAACGTAATACTATCACAATTCTTAGGAATATGTCCTTTCCTTGGGGTTTCAAATAAGGTCAGTACTTCATTGGGGATGGGAGCAGCAGTTGTCTTTGTTATGACTCTTGCAACTCTTGTTACCTATTTATTTCAAAATCTCGTCCTTAATCCTCTTGATATAGGCTTCCTTCAAACCATTGTTTTCATTTTGGTAATTGCGGCTTTGGTTCAAATGGTTGAGATTGTATTAAAGAAAGTTAGCCCAAGTCTATATCAAGCACTTGGAGTCTTTCTTCCTCTTATCACAACAAACTGTGCTGTTTTAGGTATAGCTATTTTAGTTATTCAAAAAGAATTTTTATTAGTTGAGGGACTTGTTTATTCAGTTGGAATGTCATTAGGATTCACCTTGGCTATGGTTCTTTTTGCAGGGCTTAGAGAGCAAATTCAGCTATCATCAACCCCTAAAGGGATGAAAGGAATGCCTATAGTTTTAGTAACTGCAGGTGTCTTAGCAATGGCATTTATGGGATTTGCAGGCTTAGTTAAAATCTAATTATAATAGAAATGAACAACCAAGTCAAAGAACCTCAAACCGAAGAAATGCCTAATAAACAAGAAGACAAAATTGATATAAAACCAATTAAGTCTATTGTTAAGGACAAGACAAGCAGGAAATTATCAAAAGGTCTTAAGGAAAAACCAAAGAAACCATCTTGGTTTATACGCACCAAGAGGAAGAAACTTGTTTTGGAGCTTCAAACTGCCCTTAAAGATTTTGGAATAAAAAAGGCTTGGGTTCATAATCATTTCATCACCGCAGAAGAAAGGAAAGCCAAGAATATTACTATCTATGTTGAAATTAATGAGTTGAGATTAAATAAGATAGATGCTCATCAATTAGATATTTTGATGGAAAAGAGATTTAAGAAGAAGAAGATTAGTATAATAGATGTTGCTTCTCTTCAGCCCTCGATTAAAGAATTTGTATTTAAAGACGTTACCTCCTTACTATAATATTTAATGAAAATTTCAGCAACAATTATTTGTTTCAATGAAGAGAAGAATATTGAACGTTGTTTGAATTCTCTACAAGGCATTGTTGATGAAATTGTTGTTGTGGATTCATTTTCCACAGACAAGACAGAAGAAATATGTAGCAAGTTTGATATTGTCTTTATTAAGAATAAGTTCTTAGGTCATATAGAACAAAAAAACTTTGCACTTACAAAAGCAAAATACGATTATGTTCTTTCCTTAGATGCTGATGAGGCTATTTCTCCAGAACTTAGAAAATCAATCTTAGAAATTAAGCAGGGAAATCAAGACAAGGATTCACTCGATTTTGATTCATATTCTTTCAACCGTATAACAAACTATTGCGGTGAGGGTTGGATAAAATACAGTGGTTGGTATCCAGACACTAAACTAAGGCTTTGGGATAAGACCAAAGGCTCTTGGGGAGGAGAAAACCCTCACGATATGGTTATAGTGCAAAAAGGGATTAAGACAAAATGGCTAAAAGGTGACCTCTTACATTATTCTTATTATTCCGTCCAAGAACATATCAATCAGCTTAATAAGTTTTCAACAATAGGAGCAATAGAAAAGTATAGGAAAGGGAAGAAGGTAAGCATTCTATCAATAATCCTAAAGCCAATTTGGAAGTTTATAAGGGATTATATCTTTAAAGGAGGGTTCTTAGATGGTTTTGCAGGCTTTAAGATTTGTATTATTTCTGCCTTTCAAACATTTATCAAATACGTCAAACTCAAAGAACTTTATAAGAAATCATTGTTGTCCGATAAAAAATTATAATCCCAATTAATCCAAGTTAATTATCTTATAATCAATTCTCCAATTTTATTTTCAAAAAGTCAAGCCCCCTCTTTTTTATGTCTCGAATAATGGTAGCT